>NZ_CEXEES010000046.1:0-12753 GCF_982632705.1 Candidatus Izemoplasma sp.
TTCATTCGCTTTCATTAAAGGAGGAAGCTTGCTTGCAAAAGAACTCACTTCCTCGATTTGAGAATAAGGATTATCCAGATATTTATCAATTACAGATTCAATCGATGAGAATATTTTTTGAATATCATTTTCATCAAACAATTCTACTTGATAATTGAATAATAACTGTAATGATCCATCTTTGTCTTTATTTGCAAAATCAATATAATATGTTATAATTATCAAGATAAAAAGAGGTGATATTGTGGATAAGAAACTTCATAAAATCATAATTCCAGTAACAATCTTAGCTATACTTGGTACCTACTATCTCGGTAGGAACAATACAGCATTTGTAATCGCATTAAGTATCTTTGTATTCTTGGTACTATTAAATGCTTATATTCAATTATATGTTTTTAGAAAAAAAGACATTAGAATTGGATGGTTACAAAAAAAGCTACACCAAACACAAGATACTTTAAAAAGTAAAACTGTAGCTGAAAAGATAGTTGTCGAGGAATTACCGATTGGTGTAATTATTTACGACGATCAATATATGATAAAATGGGCAAATACATTTGCCAAAGAAGTGATATTTCAAAACATCTTAGAAGGTAGAAGTATTGAGACCATATCTAAGGAATTATTTGATTTATTACAAAACGATCAATTTGATCAAGGAACTTTAAAAATATATATTAACGAGTATGAAATCTTAAATGATTTCAGAAACGATATATTATACTTCACAGACATAACTGAACGTGAAGAAACAAGACAAAAGTATGAAGCGAACACAGATGTTGTAGCAGTACTTAATCTTGATAATTTAAATGATGCGATTGCAGTATTAGATGTTGCAGAACGTAGTTACTTACAAGGTAAATATTTAGAGGCTTTAGAATCATGGGCTGATAAGTTTAGCTTTTACTTAATTCCGGTTTCTACTTCTAGATTAACAGCTGTTATGAGCAAAGAAGTACTTCAAGAGCTTGTAAAAGACGAGTTCAAAATTATTGAAGAAATCGCAAATATCTCAAAAGAAAATGATTTAATGGTTACACTAAGTGGAGGATTCGCTTGTGCCAACATTAAAATTAATAGACTTGGAGATATCGCCCAAGATAGTTTAGATTTATCATTATCTCGTGGTGGAGATCAAATAGTTGTTAACATCGAAGGTAATGACTTAATGTACTTTGGTGGGAATTCTAATACTGTTGAAAAACGAACAAGAATTACAACTAGAATAAATACACAAAAACTAGAACGTCTGTTTGAAGATACAAATAGAGTTTTTATATCGCCACATAAATTCCCAGATACTGATGCACTTGGTGCAGCAATGGGAATCTTAAAAATGGCACATGCTTTTAACAAAGAAGCATATATTGTATTAGATCAAAACGAAGTAGATAAAACTGTATCAAAAATTATTCAGTTAATGGAATATGAATATGTTACATTCTTAGATTATCTAATTACATCAGGTAATGCATTAGACTGGATGAATAGAGAAGACTTACTGATTCTTGTGGATCATCATTCATTTGGACAAACAACAAATGAGAAATTACCACTAAGAACAAAGAATGTAGTTATTATTGATCATCATAGAAAACTAAGTGATTCGATAGAGTTTGCTTTAATTAATCACATGGAACCATATGCGTCAAGTAGTGTTGAGCTGGTTACTGAAATGATTGATTTATCAAGTAAAGAAGTTCACTTAAACAAATTTGAAGCAACAATTATGTTATCAGGTATCATGGTTGATACGAATAACTTTATGTACCGCACAGGTGGTAGAACATTCGAAGCATGTGCAATTTTACGTAAATATGGTGCTGATACTTTCAAAGTAAAAACAATCCTTCGTGAAGGATTGGACGAAATTCAATTGAAGTCACAGTTACTTACAATCGCTGAAGTTGTGCATAAGAAATTTAGTATTGTTGTTATACCAGACCAAATAGAATCGTCAAGAAACTTATTAGCTAGAGTAGCTGATATGCTATTAGAAATCGAAGATATCATCGGTGCATTTGCAATTGGTAGACTAGATGAAGGTGAAATTGGAATAAGCGCTAGAAGTTTAGAAGGATTCAACGTACAAGTGTTAATGGAAAAATTTGGAGGAGGAGGACACCTTAATAATGCAGGTGCCCAAGTTAAAGAATTTGATATGAGCAAAGTACGAGTAGACGTAATCAACTTACTAAACGACGCCGTACAGGAGGAAAAACCAATGAAAGTAATATTAATCAAAGATCTTAGAGGAAAAGGTAAAAAAGGAGAAGTTATCGATGTAGCTACAGGTTACGGGAACTTCTTATTAGCAAATAAAACAGCAATTGAAGCAACTAGTGAGAACTTACATTCAATTGAAAGTGAAAAAGCAAGAAAAGAAGAAACAGAAAAGAAACTAAAAGATGAAATGAAATCTTTAAAAGAAAAAATCGAGAAACTACCAGTTAGAGTATTTGTTAAAATTGGAGAGAACGGTAAATTCTTTGGTAAAATATCAAGCAAACAAATCGCTGAACAATTCAAGAAGCAACATCAAATTGAATTAGACAAACGTAAAATCAATGTAAAAGGAAACATAACATCTCTTGGAAATCACAAAGTAGATATTAAATTACATAAAGATGTTAGTGCAACAATAGAAGTTTTAGTTATAGAAGAATAGGGGAGATACTATGGAACGAATGACTCCACATAATAAAGAAGCAGAACAATCTGTTCTTGGTAGTGTGTTTTTCGACCAAGGAGCAATGAAAAGTATTGTTGATAAATTAGAAGTAGATGACTTCCATGTTTATCGACACAAGAAAATATATAGTGCAATGGTTGATTTATATCAAGATAAAGTTGATATCGACTATACAACATTAATCAGTCTATTAGATGCAAGAGGGTTATTACAAGAAGCCGGTGGATCAGAGTATATATTTGATTTATCTAAATCAGTACCTTCAATTGCCAACTTAGTAAACTATATAAATATCGTTAGAGATAAGTCTATAACAAGAAGAATTATGGCAGCATGTCATACTATTATTGAAGATGGATATAAATCAGATAACGCGATAAACTTTGTTGATAGTAGTGAAAAACTGATTTTTGATATTGCAAAAGAACGAAGAACATCTGACTTTATTAGAATTGCTGAAGTAACAGAACAAGTAATTCAAAAAGCGGAACAGGCAAAAGACAATCATGGTGATATCACTGGTCTTGATACTGGGTTCCACCAATTAAATAAATTCACTCTAGGGTTACAACCTACCGAGTTAATTATATTAGCTGCACGTCCTTCTATGGGGAAATCAGCATTTGCATTAAACATCGCAAGAAACGTTGCAAAATTAGAAACTAATTCAAAAAAACTAGGTAGAAAACCAACAGTAGCATTCTTCAGTTTAGAGATGGGGAGTGACCAACTTGTATCAAGAATACTAAGTAGTGAGTCACGTATCCATTCAACAAAAATTAGAACTGGTGGATTAAACAACCTTGAATGGCAACAGTTATCATTAGCACAAGAATCACTATCAAGATTGAATATTATGTTTGATGATTCTGGAACTGTTAAAGTAACAGACCTTCGTCAGAAATGTCGTAAACTACAACAAGATAAAGGCTTAGACCTAGTTGTAATTGATTATCTTCAATTACTAAGTGGTGGTACAGCAACATCAAATCGTGTAAACGAAGTATCTGAAATATCAAGAACATTAAAAGAAATGGCAAGAGAACTAAAAATCCCTGTAATCGCATTATCACAGTTATCTCGTGCAGTAGAACGAAGAGACAACAAACGTCCTTTAATGGCCGATTTACGTGATTCTGGTTCAATTGAGCAGGATGCCGATATCATCTTATTCTTATATCGTGAAGACTATTATGATAAAGACGCAATAAACAAGAACACAGTAGATTTAATGGTATCAAAAAACCGTTCAGGAGCAACATCACCTGAACCAATTGAGCTATCATTTAATAAAGATATTTCATTATTTGACAACATGGTTACAAATGTTGAAGATTCTGAAATTCCTGATTTCTAGTAATTTATAAAAAGTAGTTTTATTTATAAACTATTTACTCATTAAAAAAAGAGGTCTTCGTAACATATGTTACGAAGATTTTTTTATGGATTATATATAATAAGGAAGGGCAAAGGAGTTGAAAGACATGAACACAATATTTCCGAAGATTAAAAACAATGATTTACCAATAAGTACGATATCATTAGAACTAAATAAATTGATAGATAAGCTTTATGCGAATGAGGTTTTAGAATCAAATGAATATTTATTTATTTTAAATAATATCACTAATGAAGATACAAAGTATTTGTTTCAAAAAGGAAATGAAAAGAAGCAAGTTTATTATGGGAATAAGGTATATTTGAGAGGACTTATAGAAATCTCGAATTACTGTAAAATGGGATGTAAGTATTGTGGAATCAACTATAAAGTGGAAACAGTAGAAAGATATAGACTTTCTGTAGATGAAATCTTAAAGAGCTGTGAAGAAGGATACAATTTGGGATATAGAACATTTGTAATCCAAGCCGGAGAAGATAGTTATTATACAGATGAGTTACTAAAGGATTTACTACATAGAATAAAAAGTAAATATTCTGATATTAGAATTACATTATCTTTAGGGGAACGTTCAAGAGAAAGCTTTGAAGCATTATATAAAGCAGGAGCGGATCGTTATTTACTAAGACACGAAACTGCCTCAAAAAGATTATATGAACATATTCATCCATCGTTTATGAGTTTTGATAATCGAAGAGAATGTTTAAACAATTTAAAAGATATCGGTTATCAAGTTGGAGGAGGGTTTATGGTTGGAAGTCCAACACAAACCAATGAAGATTTAGTAACGGACTTAGAATACTTAAAAGAATTAGATCCACACATGGTTGGGATTGGTCCCTATCTATGTCATAGTGATACTGAATTAGCGGGTAACATGAGTGGAACTTTAACTGAAACATTAATCATGGTTGCACTTGTTAGAATGATATTACCGAAATCATTACTACCAGCAACAACAGCACTTGGAAGTTTACATGCAATTGGAAGAGAAAAAGCTTTGAAAGTTGGAGCGAATGTAATGATGCCAAATATAAGTCCAACTGAAAACAGAGATAAGTATGAAATATATCAAAACAAAATCTGTACAACTGATACATCAGATCAATGTAGAAATTGCATAGAAGCAAGAATTGTAGGCGTTGGACACGAGATTGATCTTGGTGTTGGAGACTACATCGACTTCGAAAGGACAGAAAAATGATAAACAAAGAATACATAAATGGAATACTTAATAAAGCGAAAAATCCAAGACATGACGAAATAAAAAATATATTATATAAAGCAAAAGCAAGAAAACCATTAAATCACTTAGATATCGTAATGCTTTTAAATGCACATGATGAAAAACAAGTGAAAGAGATTTATAAAATTGCTGGAGAACTAAAAGAAGAGATTTACGGTAATAGAGTAGTAATGTTTGCACCACTATATATATCTAATTACTGCGTTAACAACTGTAAATATTGTGGATATAGAAGAGATAACAAGTTTGATCGTAAAAAACTAAACATGAAAGAAATTGCGCAACAAGCTAAAAACTTAGAGCGATTAGGACATAAAAGACTAGCATTAGAAGTTGGAGAAGCACCAAAAGAAACTCCGATTGATTATGTAATAGAAGCTATCAAAACAATATATGACAACAGTTCAATTAGAAGAATCAACGTTAATATTGCTGCTACATCGGTTGAAGAGTATAAAAAGTTAACTGAAGTTGGAATAGGAACATACATATTATTCCAAGAAACATATGACAAAGAAGCATACGCAATTCAACATCCAAAAAGTTTAAAGGGTGATTACGAATATCATTTACACTCGTTCGACAGAGCATTTGAAGCTGGAATTGAAGATGTTGGTGCAGGAGTTCTATTTGGTCTTGCTGATTGGAAATTAGAAGTACTAAGCTTAATCATGCATAACGAGTATCTTGAAAAAAAATACGGTGTTGGATTCCACACAATAAGTGTGCCAAGACTTAAAAAAGCAGATGGAATGGAATTAAAGGATTATCCAAATATGATTTCAGATGAGGACTTTAAGCGTTTGGTAACTGTTATTAGACTTGCGGTACCTTACATTGGAATCATCTTATCAACAAGAGAAACAAAAGAGATAAGAGAAGAATTAATTAATCATGGAGTATCACAAATCAGCGCAGGTAGTAAGACTGATGTTGGTGGATATCATGAAGAAACTGAAGCACTAGATCACGATCAATTTGAGTTAAGTGATGAAAGAAGTGTTTTAGAAGTAAACAAAGATTTAGTAAACAGCGGATACATTCCATCATACTGTACAGCGTGCTATAGAAAAGGGCGTACAGGAGATCGATTTATGGCTCTAGCTAAAAATGGAAATATAGGATTAATATGTGAACCAAATGCATTAATGACTTTAACAGAATACATCATGGACTACAGCGATGATTCACTAAAAGGAAAAGGTCTAGATTTCATTTGGAAACACGCTGAAACAATTAAGAATCAAACTGTAAAAGGTAAACTAAAAGAAAACATTCAAAAGATAATTGATGGAGAACGAGACTTATTCTTCTAAGAGGTGATGTAAATGAGAACTGAAACAGACTTTCTAGGTAGTGTAGAGCTTGATGACAATATTTATTACGGAATTAGTACCTATAGAGCACTTCAAAATTTCGATGTCTCTAGAGAAACAGTAAACTTAAAAATAGTAAAAGCACTTGTTAATGTAAAAAAACAAGCCGCTTTAACAAACAAGAAACTAAACTTCATTGATGGAGATATCGCAGATGCGATCACCAATGCATGTGACAAAATATTGAATAACGAATTTGATGACTCGTTTGTTGTAAATAAATACCAAGGTGGCGCAGGAACATCAACTAATATGAATGTGAATGAAGTAATTGCCAACCTGGCATTAGAATTACTTAATCATAAAAAAGGACAGTACAATATAGTACATCCAATCAATCATGTTAATCTACACCAATCAACAAATGATACTTATCCAACCTCAGTGAAGATTGCTACAATAAAAGTCATTAGAGAACTTGCTGATGAGTATGCTGAACTACAGAAAACATTCCAAGATTTGGAATCAGAAAATGGACATATCATCAAACTTGGTAGAACACAATTAATGGACGCATTACCAATCCTTGCAGGACAGATGTTTGGGGCATACGCTGAAACATTCAGCAGAGATAGATGGCGTATATATAAAGTAGAAGAAAGACTACGTACGATCAACATAGGTGGTACTGCAATTGGCACAGGATTAAACGCACCTTTAAAGTATACATTCATGATGACATCACGACTACAAGAAAGTACAAATATAGGCCTTTCAAGAGCAGAAAGTTTAATTGATAATACACAGAACTTAGATTCGTTTAATGAAGTTAGTGCTTTGTTGA
This sequence comes from Candidatus Izemoplasma sp., assembly GCF_982632705.1. Taxonomy (NCBI): domain Bacteria; kingdom Bacillati; phylum Mycoplasmatota; class Mollicutes; order Candidatus Izemoplasmatales; family Candidatus Izemoplasmataceae; genus Candidatus Izemoplasma; species Candidatus Izemoplasma sp. The sequence goes on from NZ_CEXEES010000046.1 coordinate 7,504, forward strand.
AAGTAAGTGCTGCATCATTGATTAAAATTTCTAATGATCTACGATTTTTAGCTTCAGGTCCAAATGGTGGAATTGGAGAAATTATTCTTAAAGATCAACAAGCAGGTTCAACCATTATGCCTGGAAAAGTTAATCCAGTTATTTTAGAAATGGTTATCCAAAACAGTCATAAAATCATTAGTAATGATCAATTAATAACAAGTTTAGTTTACTCAGGTAATTTAGAATTAAATGCATTCTTACCAATGATAAGTGAAACATTAATTGAAAGCCTAGAATTGTTTGTGAATACTGTCCGCATCTTTAATAATAGATGTGCAAAACACATCAAAGTAGACAAGCAAAGATGCTTGGAAAACTTAGAAAAATCATCTAGTTTAATCACACCCTTGATTCACATTATTGGTTACGATAAAGCTAGTGATATAGTGAAAGAATCACAGGCAAATCGACTATCAATTAAAGATACATTAGTAAAAAATGGATTGTTTACACATTCAGAACTAAATGAAATGTTAGATCCATTAAACATAACAAGACCTGGTATTATTAAGGAGGTAAATCATGAATAAAACTCCAAGAGCAAACAGAACTCATATCGCACTTTTCGGGATGAGAAATGCCGGTAAGTCTAGTGTTATTAATGCATTAACCAATCAAAATATTTCATTGGTTAGTGACTTTGCTGGAACAACTACCGATCCTGTTTTTAAATCAATGGAAATACTTCCACTTGGTCCAGTCGTTTTAATAGATACAGCTGGAATAGATGATGTTGGAGAACTTGGAAAACTTAGAGTTCAAAAAACATACGATGTCATTAATAAGACAGATATTGGATTGATTATTTTTGATCATTCACAAATCGAGTTTCAGCACGAGTTGAATCTTATTAAAGAGTTTAAGAAAAGAAAAAAACCGTATTTGATTGTTGCGAATAAAATTGATAAAGCAGATGATGTCATAGATTTCCAAGACACATTTGGTAAAGATAAAATACATTACGTTTCAGCAACTGATAAATTAGGGTTCGAAGAACTAAAAAAAGCGATAGGAACGACTTTAAAGATACAAGAAGAGAAATTCAGAATCGTTGGAGATCTAATTGAACCTGGTGACTTAGTTGTACTAGTAACACCAATCGACAAAGCAGCTCCAAAAGGAAGACTTATATTACCACAACAACAAACAATTAGAGACATCCTTGAGAGCGATGCGATTGCCATTGTAACAAAGGAACACGAGTTAAGAGAAACACTTGAAAAACTAGGCACAAAACCAAAGATGGTGATTACGGATTCACAAGCATTCTTAAAGGTAAGTGCAGATACACCAAAAGATATTACCTTAACTAGTTTCAGTATTTTATTCGCTAGGAATAAAGGTGATTTAGAGGAATTAGTACGAGGTGCTAAAGCCATTGATCAACTAAAAAGTGGAGACACAATTTTAGTGTCTGAAGGTTGTACTCATCATAGACAATCTGATGATATCGGTACTGTAAAAATACCAAGATGGTTAAGACAATATACAGGGAAAGATTTTAACTTTAGATATAGTAGTGGTTATACATTTCCAAATGACATGGATGATGTAAAACTAGTAATTCACTGTGGAGCATGTATGTTAAATAAAACAGAGATGATGTACAGAATAGAACAAGTAAAAGATAAAGGAATTCCAATAGTAAATTATGGTGTTCTTATATCTTATGTTCAAGGTATTTTCGATAGAGCACTTGATCCATTCCCACTTGCAAAAATGATTTATGAAGATGAATAAGCCTTTAAATTTTTAGAGGCTTTTCTTTTAAAACAAATTAGTAGTATTTACTATGTACATTTGATATAATACTCAAAGTACAAAGGATGATGACAATGAAGAAGAAAAGAGATTTAACTACAGGAAGTATTTATAAGAATTTATTATGGGTTGCAATCCCGACATTACTATCAAGTTTAGTGCAAATGGCATACAACTTAACAGATATGTACTGGGTTGGAGAACTTGTAAATGAAAGTGAAGCCATTGCCGCAGTTGCAACTGGTGGTTTTTACATGTGGTTTGGTTTCGGACTTATTCTTCTTGTGAAAATTGGTACCAGTGTTAACATAAGTCATTCAGCTGGAAGAAACAATCATGAAGAAGTAGAATCATTCGGAAACAACGGATTCATACTAATGCTTGGTGTTGGAGCAATATATTCTTTAGTAGGATATCTTGGAGGAAGTTACTTTGTTGATTTCTTCAATATTGACAGTGCATTATTTACCACATACGCATATCAATATTTATCTGTGATCAGTTCATTTGTAATCGTGATGTTTCTTGTAAATCTGTTCAATGGAATATACGATGGACTAGGATTAACAATAATGACATTTGTAGTTTCAGCAACAGGTCTTGTTTTGAATATCATACTTGACCCATACTTCATACATGAGACTGTAAATATATTTGGGACTACAATAAATGGACTTGGATTAGAAGTAAAAGGTGCAGCAATCGCAACTGTAATTTCACAGTCGTTCGTTTTGTTCTTATACATCATTATATATATAGGGAAAAACAGACCATTTAACCTACATCCTATCAAATATTTTAATAAAGACGCAATCAAAAAAATACTTACAATTGGCTATCCTGTAGGATTGCAAAGTGTATTATTCACTATTATCGCAGTTATCATCACAAGAATGCAATCAGAGTTTGGGCTTGAGATAGTTGCAGTCCAGAGACTTGGTTCTCAAATTGAAGCATTTGCTTGGATGATAGCATCAGGATTCCAAGTTGCACTTGCAACATTTGTTGGGCAAAATTACGCCGCTGGAAGACTTGACCGCGTTAAAGAAGGATACAAAGCATCGATGAAAATGTTAGTACCTTATGGGATCGTAATAAACATAATGCTATTTATATTCGCAAAACAATTATTCGCATTGTTTATTGATTCTCCACAAACGTTGGAATATGGTAAAAGATATCTAGAGATATTGAGTTTCTCTCAATTATTTATGATTCTTGAGTTATCAACAGCAGGAGCATTCAATGGACTAGGAAAAACAAAATATCCATCGACCGTTGGAATTGTAGGAAACTTCTTACGAGTTCCTCTGGCATATGTACTTGCATTATCATTAGGATTCGCAGGTATTTGGTGGGCAGTTTCAATATCAAGTATATTGAAAGGAACTGTTCTAGTGTTATTATTCATTAGATATTTCCGTAAGATATGGTTACAAGATGGAACACAACTTGAAAATGAGTAAACCTTAATATATAATAAGTTTCGGAGTGATAAATATGATAGATAGATTAGAATCAATTAAACAACGTTATGATGAAATTAATAACTCATTAATGGATCCTGAAATCGTAACTAATGTTAAGAAGTTAACTGAATTATCAAAAGAGCAAAGACATCTACAACCAATTGTAGATTTATTTGAAGAATACAAAACAACTTTAAGTACAATTGAAGACTTAAAAGAAATGTCAAAAGAAGATGATCCAGATATCGTTGAAATGGCAAAAATGGAATTAGAAGAATTGAAACCTAGAATCCCAGAGATTGAAGAAGAACTTAAAGTACTATTGGTACCTAAAGATCCTAATGATGAAAAAAATGTTATTGTTGAGATCCGTGGAGCTGCCGGTGGTAGTGAAGCTAATATTTTTGCTGGAGATTTATTCAGAATGTATATGAAATACGCTGAAGTAAAGGGTTGGAATATGGAAGTCACCAATGCAGAAGAAAATGATGCTGGTGGATTTAGCCAAGTTGAGTTTACACTATCTGGAGATAGCGTATTCTCATTCTTAAAATTCGAATCAGGTGCACACCGTGTACAACGTGTTCCACAAACTGAATCTCAAGGTAGAGTTCACACATCAACTGCTACAGTATTGGTATTACCAGAAGCAGAAGATATTGATGTTGAGTTAAACATGGGTGATGTACGAATTGATACATATAGAAGTAGTGGAGCTGGTGGACAAAGTGTAAACACAACAGATAGTGCTGTACGTGTTACTCATGAACCAACTGGTTTAATCGTTACTTGTCAAGATGGTAAATCTCAGCATAGTAATAAAGCGACTGCATTAAGAATTTTAAAAACTCGATTATATGACTTGATTGTTCAAGAACGTAACGCCAAAGATGGTGCGGTACGTCGTGATAAATTAGGTTCAGGAGATCGTTCAGATAAAATAAGAACATACAACTATCCACAAAACAGAGTAACAGATCATCGTATAGGATTCAGTATCCTTCAACTAGATCGCGTTATGGATGGAAAGTTAGAACCAGTTGTAGATGCACTAATTGGTGCAGAATTAAAACGTAAACTTGAAGGAAAAGACGAATAAGAAGAGCGAATGCTCTTCTTTCACTGTCTTAAAGAGGTGAAATTATGCCAACATATAGAGAAGCATTAAAAATAAATGAACAATATGCACTTGATAATAACAAAGAAGATTCAGGAGTGAAATTACTACTTCTTCACTTCTCAAAAATGACCAGTGCTGACTTAATTATGAATATGGATACACAGATGCCCGAAGCACTCTACAAAGAGTTCTTATACGGTGCAGACCGCTATATAACTAAAAACATACCCGTTCAACACATCTTAGGATACGAGTATTTTTATGGTCATAAGTTTATTGTGAATAAAGATGTACTAATTCCAAGATATGAAACCGAAGAGTTAGTAGCGAATGTATTAATGTATTATGATGAAGTATTTGAAGACAAAGATGTTAAGGTGTTAGACATAGGAACTGGTAGTGGATGTTTAGGAATCACACTTGATATTGAAGAAGTTCACATGGATGTAACAGCAACTGATATATCTGATGAGGCACTTTCAACAGCGAAACAAAACAATAAGAATTTAAAAGGTAAAGTGAATTTCCTTCAAGGTGATTTGTTTGAACCGATTAAAGATAGAACATTTGACATAATTGTGAGTAACCCTCCATATATACCTGAGGGTGAATATGTTGAAAACTTAGTTGTAGACAACGAACCTGACATTGCATTATTTGGTGGGGAAGATGGATTATACTTTTATAGGTTAATTCTTGAACAAGCTCCAAACTTTGTTAATGATAAATTTATCATCGCATTTGAACATGCATTTGATAAAGCAAAAGAGTTAAAGAAAATCATTATGAAATACTTTACCGATGTAGACATTATTCAAAAAAAGGATATGCAAGGTAAAGACAGAATGACATTCATTA
>NZ_CEXEES010000047.1:0-12711 GCF_982632705.1 Candidatus Izemoplasma sp.
AAATAAATATATATATTTGTAGATTTCTTTCTTAGTAAAGCTATCATTAACATTATAGAGTTAAACAGCCCTAAAATCAAGAGTAAAGAGATATTTTCTCTAGCTTCTTTACCAACTAATAACGTATCAAATAAATCCTCGTTAACGTTTATTATATCAACAACACTTATAATCGTTAAATTGAAGATGTTACTCCCAACAATATTACCAAGTGCTGCTTCATAATTTTTAAGTTTCATCAATGTAATTACGGCAGTAAATTCTGGTAAACTAGTTGCGATTCCTAAGAAGATTGCACCAGCAAAACTACTTCCAAGTCCAAGTTCATTCCCTAAGTTGTTTGCTACTAATGTAACAAAGAAACTTGAGGCAATAACTACAGTCGCCCATAATCCAAAATAAATACCGATTTTCTTGAATGAATAACTACTCTCTTCTTCACTTTGTTCAGTTTCATCTTGCCCCATTGCTCTTATACTTAAGAAGTATACAATAACAATTAATAAAGAGATGATGTTGAACGTTAAGAAGAATCCAACTGTAAACGTACTGTAATCTCCACTACTGAATTTACTAATAAACAGTGGGATCATAAATATCAAATACATTAAGATTACGAGTGCATTAGTTTTTCGTTGTGTTTTCACTTTGTTGAAGAACATTTCTTTCACAAATATAATATCAGCAACTGCTAAAATTGATATATTGAATATATTACTCCCAAACACATTACCAAACGCTAATCCAGGATCATTTACTTGACTACTCATCGTTGCAGTAATACTTGTAATGAATTCTGGCATAGATGTAATTGTTGCCAATAACACACCACCAATTAGTGCTCCACTGATGTTTGTTTTCTTATCCAATTCATCTACGAAGAAACTAAGTTTACTTGTTGCATATATAACTACGAATGCCAATAAAAAATATTGGGCAAACATTAAAAATAAATCCATGTTATCCACTCCTTTAAGCGTATACTATTATATTACAAAACTCTGTAAAAAGATAGTGTTAATTTAATGATAAACCATAGTATTTTTTAGGCGATGTCAAATATGTCCTTGCTCCTTTTTTTATTATTTGATATGATATAAAAGAAGCATCAAGAGATGCATAAGGAGGGTTTTATGAATAATTCAGTTTCATACGCAATAAAACAAACAAAAGAGGAGTATTCAAATAATAAGGGTAATGCATTTGTAGCAGCAATTGTTCCTGGTTTAATTGGGGCAGTTGTCAATATGATAGTATCAGCCATTATAGGTGGAGGTTACGTCTCACTAATCATTCAAATGTTCATATCTGCAGCAGCAACATACATGTCAGTTAAGATGTTGATGGATCTAGTAAGAACAAAAACAATTGATTTTGGTACATCATTATCATCCGGTAAAAATCTATTATCTTTTATTGGAGTATTATCAGTATTCGGAGTATTTCAAATAATTCTAAACCAAGTACTTACAGGAATTTTTGTAGATGATGCACTATATACTACTTTAGTTTCTGCTTTGGAAAATCAAACAATAACTAATGAAATGGCAATTGAATTCTTTATGCAGTTCGTTCCAGTTATGGTTATTTCATTTGTTGTAATTTCAGCCATTCAAATTAAATTCTATTTAACTCAGTATTACGTTGTTGATGGTGTGGATTTTATTGCAGCATTCCAAAGATCATTCTCAAAAACTAAAGGACACGTAGTACAAATTATTTTGTTCTTCTTATACTTTATTGCACTAGGTGCAGCAATTATAATTATACCATTCATTATCGCATCGTTCGCAGGGTTACTAGGTATATTAATCATGCTTGGAGTTCTTGTATACTTTATTGGATTCTTCATTCCATACATGATGGTTGGACAAGTTGTTCTATATGAAATTATAGATGGTAGATATAATCAAGATAGTCATTTACAAGTGGAAGATCCTTTCGAGGGAAACTCAACTGAAAGTAAAACAGACTGGGATTTCTAGTATTTAAAATTAAAGTACTCAATTGAGTACTTTTTTTAGTATTTTATCAAAGAAATTATGATATAATTTTCATAACAAAAGAAAAGGGGTATTTTTTTATGGACAATTATCAAACGGTCATTTCAAATGCGAATGACCAATTTAAATTCAATTATGTAAAGGCATTAATTATTTCTGGAATCACAGTAGTTTCTGTTATATTAAACATTATACTTATAGATTTATTCGATGGGGATACAAGTATTGCATTTGGAATAGCTTCGTTTCTTGTATCGACTGTAACTTCGTATCTTATTATTCACTTTGCCATTAAAATAGTGCAGGATGATATAATGTCTATTGGGGATGTTTTTCAACCTTTAACAAAAGTTTTGAATTTCGCAATTTATTCTCTAGCTATTCTAGTAATTAATTATGTATTCGTAGAAAAAGTTGGTAGTATTTCAATTGATTTGTTATTTATCATCTTTGAACCGTTTGGTGGATTTTTAATGAATGCTAGTTCAACATTCGGACTAATTGTAAGAATGATAATCGTATTAGATTTTATGCTAATTCCGATTTTCCTTGTTACTGTACTTGTGTTTCACAAGTTCATTATGATTCCATTTTATATCCTTGAGGGAGAAAACATTATAGATGCATTTGTTAACTCTTGGAATAGAACCACAGGTTATCTCACATCAATAATAAAGATACTTGGAAATGTATTTATTAAGTTTATGATATTCTTTAATGTTTTTCTACTTATCTCATTAATCTTCTACTTGAATAGTACAAGTTTAGACTTCCCAGCATTCTTTGAATATCTACTGTATGGTGTTATGTTGTTATTCTTTATACCTTATTATTACGTTGTAATTGCAACATTGTTTGACGATTTAGCATAATAAAAAAGCACTCATTTGAGTGCTTTTATTCTGTCTGTTTTAGTAATGCTACTTGTTTCTCATCAATTTCTTGAAGTACTCTATTCACAGTTTTATGTTTTAAAAATCCGATTGTCGGGATCATCATAATAAGCAAACAGCCTAGACCAAGTAATGATACACTTGTATATTCGATAATAACTCCACCTAGTAACATACTAAACGGAACTGCAAGTTGAGCAAGTGCTCCTACTGTTGAAAAGACTCTACCTCTCATTTCTGGTTCTATTCTATTTGTTAGTCCTACATTTATTGGAAGATTTACGAATGATAAGTTCACCCCAACTATTAGTATACTTACCACATATAGGATGTAGAAATTCCAGTACCCTATAAAACCAAATTCTACTAAGTAGAACAGTAGCACATTAATACCAAACAACACAAAGAGTAGAAATACTCCTTTTTTTATTGTTGATTTATAACTTTTTATTTTCATTCCACCAACAACGAGACTACCTATCATTGCGGCGACGCTAAATACAGCTCCTGTGGCTGCATACTCCATTGTGTTTGCACGTTCCAATACTAGTTTAAATAGGACCGGAGTCGCTACACTAAATAAAGGTGTTACTGCAAAGTTAATAACTAGGAAAAATCCAACTAATGATAGTACTCCAACTTTTTTTGCATATATTAGTGATTCTTTATAATCGTGAAGTAATGAGCTTCTTTCTTCTTTTGGAAGTACTACAAACTCTTTTTTATATGGAGTTCTAATAAACATCTCACTTAACCCAGATAGCATAAAACTAATACCATTGAATAATATAATCCATTCAACTCCAGCTGAATCAACAAAAGCTGCTCCTAGGAAACCACCTATCAATTGTGGAAAGGCAAATAAGAATCCTTGTAATCCTTGTGCTGCTTGAAGGTTTTCTTCTCCTACTATATCCGGAACACTACTTGCTGCAGCTGGGAAAAAGAATGCTGCATTAATACTCGATATGATCGTAACAATGTATAAAAGTAAAATAATTGTGTTTTGATCTTCTAATCCTGAAAAGAAAATGTAAGCCAACACTAAAAATGCTATCCCTCTTATAAAGTCAGTCATGTATATTACCCTAACTCTATTCCATCTATCAACCAGTGGTCCAGCAATTGGACTCATCAATACTCTTACAAAAATACTCACAGCCATGAAAATACTCATCAGTATTGCACTTTCTGTCAATAATAGGATATAAATACTCATACCTATAGCAAATACCATATTACCTATTTCTGATACTGCTGATCCTGTAAATAATAATATGAAGTTCTTGTTCTTTAATACTCTTCTCATGTTACACCTCAATTTATGTCATAAAATCATTATATAGTAAATAAAAATGATATGCAAGAACTTTATTGTGTAATACACAGTTATAAAAAATATGTCATAAAAAAAAGACTCAAATGAGCCTTTTTAATTACTTAACGTTATAGAAAGATTTGATTCCGTTGTATTTTGCAGTTTCGTCAAGTTCATCTTCAATTCTTAATAATTGATTGTATTTAGCAATACGATCTGTTCTTGATAAACTACCTGTTTTGATTTGTCCTGCGTTTGTAGCAACTGAGATGTCAGCAATTGTTGAATCTTCAGTTTCACCTGAACGGTGAGATACTACTGCAGTGTATCCAGCTTTTTGTGCCATTTGAATAGCTTCAAAAGTTTCAGTTAAAGTACCGATTTGGTTAACTTTAATTAAGATACTGTTTGCGATACCTTCTTCGATACCTCTAGATAATTTTTCAGTGTTTGTAACGAATAAATCATCACCAACTAATTGAATTTTCTTACCTAATTTGTCTGTTAGGATTTTCCATCCGTCCCAGTCATTTTCATCTAATCCATCTTCAATAGAGATAATTGGGTATTTGTCTACTAATTCTACATAGAAATCAGATAATTCAGTTGAAGTTAATTCTTTTCCACCTTCACCATCTAAAACATATACACCTTTTTCTTTATTGTAGAATTCACTTGATGCAACATCCATTGCTAACATGATATCTTTACCAGCTTCATATCCAGCATTTTTGATTGCTTCTAAGATTACTACGATTGCTTCTTCATTTGATCCTAAGTTTGGAGCGAATCCACCCTCATCACCAACTGCTGTGTTGTATCCTTTACCTTTTAAAACTGCTTTTAAAGCATGGAATACTTCAGCACCGTAACGTAATGCTTCTTTGAATGTAGGAGCTCCTACAGGCATAATCATAAACTCTTGGAAGTCTACATTATTATCTGCATGTGATCCACCATTGATAATGTTCATCATTGGAGTAGGTAATTCTTTTGCATTGAATCCACCTAAGTATAAGTAAAGAGGTAATCCTACGAAATCTGACGCTGCTCTAGCAACAGCCATACTAACACCTAAAATTGCGTTAGCCCCTAATTTACCTTTGTTTTTTGTACCGTCTAAGTCGATCATTACTTTATCAACTAAAACTTGTTGTGTAACGTCTAAACCTAATACTTCTGGTGCGATAATTTCGTTAACGTTCTTAACAGCAGTTTCTACACCTTTACCTAAGTATCTAGATTTGTCTCCATCTCTTAATTCAACTGCTTCATGTTCACCAGTTGATGCACCTGAAGGTACTAAAGCTCTACCAAAGGCACCTGAATCTGTATAAACCTCAACTTCAATAGTTGGATTCCCGCGTGAGTCTAATACTTCTCTTGCGTATACATCTGTAATATATGGCATTTTTAAAACACTCCTTTTAATATATATTATTTATCATACATAGATATTATAATGCAAATTAGTTTATAAAACAAATAATACTCAATAAATGAAAACACTTTCAAGCATTAGTTTTACAAATATAAAAAAAGACCTAAGATTTAGGTCTTTTTGTCTATTTCTTAATTAATGATTTACCTGTCATTTCAACTGGTTGTTCTACTCCTAAGAATTCAAGCATCGTTGGAGCAATATCTGCTAAGATACCACCTTCACGAATTTCAATGTCTTTCTTAGTAATGATTAATGGTACTAAGCTAGTTGTATGAGCAGTGAATGTTCCACCGTTCTCATCTAACATTTTTTCAGCATTACCATGATCGGCTGTAATAATAGCAACTCCATCTTTATCTAAAATAGAATCAACTACCTTACCAACACATTCATCAACTGTTTCAACTGCTTTTACTGCGGCTGGTATATTTCCTGTGTGTCCAACCATATCACAGTTTGCAAAGTTTAAAATAATTGTATCGTGAACGTTTTTCTCGATTTCTTGTAATACTGTATCAGTAACTTCGTACGCACTCATCTCAGGTTGTAAATCAAACGTAGCGATTTTTGGACTGTTTACTAATGCTCTTTCAGATCCTTTAATCTCTTTGTCTTCTCCACCATCAAAGAAGAATGTAACGTGTGCATATTTTTGAGTTTCAGCAATACGTAACTGATTCATACCAGCTTTACTGATTACTTCTCCATACATGTTATCTAGTTTTTGAAGCGCAAATGCAACTTTTCCTGTAACGTTTGGACTATAGTGCATAGTCGATACAAACGTTAAATCTTTTGGTCCATTTGAACTTTCGATTTCCGTTAGACTTGGGTTTGTTAATGCAGTACTTATTTGTATAGCACGGTCTGGTCTAAAGTTTGCGAATATCACTGAATCATTATCAGTAACAATTCCTTCTTCAACAACATTGAATGGAATAACAAACTCATCCATTACAGTGTCATCATGACTATCTTCAACACCTTGTTGAGCAGAAACTGCTTTTGAACCTTTTGCCTCAACTAGAACATCATATGATAATTGAATACGATCCCACATATTATCTCTATCCATTGCATAAAAACGACCATGAACAGATGCGATTTTACCATAGTTTAAATCGCTCATATATGACTCTAATTCTTTAATGTAGTTTGGAGCACTATCTGGTGCTACATCTCTACCGTCTAAAAATGCATGTACATATGTTTCTTTGACACCTTCAATTTTAGCCATTTTTAACATCGCTTTTATATGAGATATGTGACTGTGTACTCCACCATCACTTAGCAATCCCATAATATGAAGTTTACTATTATTCTTTTTCGTGTTTTCCATTGCTTCAAGATATGCTTCATTCTCAAAGAAATCACCATCTTGAACATATTTGTTAATTCTAGTTAATGACTGGTATACAATACGTCCAGCCCCTAGATTTAAATGTCCTACTTCACTGTTTCCCATTTGTCCTTCAGGAAGACCAACGCTTAATCCGCTCGCTCGTAAATCTGAAGTTGGGTATTCTTTCATTAATAAATCAATATTAGGTGTGTTTGCTTCTTTTATAGCATTTCCGACATTACTATCGCTAAGGCCATAACCATCCATCACTATTAATATTACTGGTTTCTTCATAAAATCACCTCTACCACAAAGTATTATACACCCTACTTTTGAAAAAAACTAGGAAAATACTATGTCCGGTAGCGTTTTCATCTTTACGTACATCCCTATCTTTTATATCCTATATATTATATAATAATACCTAAAGAGAGGTTGATACTATGAAACATTTAATGCTAGAGAAATTACTTCTTGTGCTAGAACAAAACAAAGGAAAAGAAGTTTTTAATTATACAGTCCCTGATTTATGGAACTGTTTTGATTATGATAAAACGAAGTTTATTAAAACACCAAACAATGAACTAATTGTCAATCCTTTTGACTTCTATTCTTCTGTAATAAAAGATTACATTTTACCGAACATACAAAAAGACATTACTTATAACCAATCAATTAGTATTGGTTCAAATAGAAAAATACCAAAAACGAAATATACAGGTGGAGACTGGATCAAGGAAAGTGTTGTATATAGCACGATGATTCGTACAAGTTCTGCGTGGGATCATGATCGTTCTGGGACACTTGATACAGAAAATATTTATAGAATGCCAGAAACTGGTTCATTTGTAAAAATGCTATCACTACTACCACTTCTAAAAAAGATGGGTGTAGATGTTGTATATATGTTACCCATATCAAAATTTAGTTTGAAAGATAAAAAGGGAGACTTAGGTAGTCCATATGGTGTGTCTAATTTTAACGAGTTAGATCCAAACCTAAAAGATCCACTTACAAAAGATAGTATGACACTTGATGAAGAGTTCAGTGCATTTGTCGAAGCATGTCACATTCTTGGTATGAGAGTAATGATTGATATTATTCCTAGAACAAACGCTGTTGAAAATGAATTAATTAAAGATAATCCTGATTGGTTCTACTGGATCAAAGCTGATGAATATGATTTATACAAATCACCAAAGATCAGTGGAATTGATGATACAGCTACACCATCTGTTGAATTAATGGAAAAAGTATATAAAGACCCTGAAACATACAGACATATAAATATGTTTCAAATCAATCCAAAAGAGCAAAATGAAACCTTATGGAATACAATCAAAGATAGTAAAACACTGTCTGCCGATATCGATAAGCACTTTAATTTAAGAATCGCTCCAGCGTTTAGTGATCATATCAATGATCCACAACCACCTTGGACGGATATCACATTCTTCAGAATGTATAAAGATTTCCCAAAAGAAACAGTTCAATTCTTAGATACAACTGATCGAGCACCCTACATTTTATTTGATACAATCAAATCCAATATGTATCATGGTTTAGAACCAAACATAAAACTTTGGGAAAGACTTGCTGATATCATACCAAGTTATCAAAGACGCTTTGGTATTGATGGAGCAAGAATCGATATGGGTCATGCATTACCAAAAGAATTATTAGATATGATTATTAGTAAAGCAAGAGATAACGATTCAGACTTCAGTTTTATTGCTGAAGAGTTAACACCATCCAATGCACAAAAAGCAAAAGAATTTGGTTACAACATGATAATCGGAAATGGGTTCATTATGGAACCTCGCATATGGGAAGGTGCATTGTACCAATATATGTATGAAACAATTGAACTACCTATCCCAGCCTTTGCATGTGGAGAAACTCACGATACACCAAGGTTGGCAGCTAGAGATGGTGGAGAAACATTATCAAAACTTCTAACTACATTAAATATGTTTGTTCCTAATGGAGTACCATTCATCAATAGCGGACAAGAAGTGTTCGAAAAACAACCAATGAATACAGGACTAGACTGTAGAGAAAATGAAGCGTTTATGTTAGATGAAAGTGATCCATTCTATGGAAAACTTGCATTATTCGATAAATACCAGTTTCATTATACAAACAGCCGCAGATGGGAATTACCAGATGTCCTTGAGTTCATCAAACCGATTAGAAAAAAATACTTAAAACAAATCACAAGCAAAGATTCATTTGTCCCTCTATATAGTGAAGATCATCCAAAAACATTTATTGGACTTGCATATTTCAAGAAAGCAAAATCAAACAAAAATAACTGTCTACTTATTCTTGCAAATGCGAATCCATATAGCGAACAATATGTTAAACCTGATATAAAAGAACTAAGAAAAATGTCTAACAACAAAGAAATGTCAGGTAAGTTATTATTTAGTTCTCATGAAGATCCAAGACCGTTTTCTCAATTTATCGATTACGATAGACTAGATATACATTTAGGTGCTGGAGAAATCAAAATAGTTGAATTATAAAAAGGTAGAACTTTCTACCTTTTTTGTTTATAATACATTAACGAGGTGTTTAACATGATACTAATACTAAATGGAAGTCCTAATAAGAATAGTAAGACAATGAATGTAACAAATAGATTACTAGAAAATAATGATAGTGAAATCGCATTAATTAATGCATATAAAGTAGATGTTGAATCCTGCCAAGATTGTAAATATTGCGATCATGCAATTGGATGTAGTAAAAACGATGATATGAATGATGTTTATACAAAACTATACAAAGCAGATACACTTATTATTTCATCACCAATATATTTTGGTGCTCTAAGTGATAAACTAATGACAATTATTAATAGATTTCAAAGATTTTATTCTCAAAAATTCACATTGAAACAAGGTTCCATTCCAACGTTTAAAAACTTAATTTTAGTTTCTACTCAAGGCAGTGACAAAGCAAGAATGTTTAATGGGGCAAAAGAAACTTTAAATATATTAGATAAATTATTCGAACCTGAATTTATAAGTGAAATACTAATTCCAAGTAGTGATCAATCACCTTTACTCACATCAAATGATATTGAAAAGATAAATGAAATTAAAAAGAAGATGAAATAATCATCTTCTTTTTTTTATTTTTTCACTAATTGTAAGTCTTCAAATGCAACGCCTAACCTAGAAATTAATACATGAACCAAATAGACTTGTACCGGTAGTTTAATTAAATATGTTACTAGTCTTGGTAACAACGGTCCAGGAATCCATCCTTCTAGAAATACAAGTTGGCTATTCCCAAAGAATTGCACTAACCCTATCGTGTTCAATGTAAACACTACAGAAGATGTAATCAATACAGTAATAATTAATCGTGTCATTGTATATTTTTTTCGATAAAGCATTATTGCCGGTATTAATGCCCACATGATCGCAGATATAGTGAATATATTAAATCCATATAACCACCCTCTACTTATCACATATACAAAGTCAGTAGCTAACCCTCCTATAATCGCGAATATCGGGCCAAAAAACACTCCTAAAACCATTAATGGAATATCATAGAATGTCAATCTCCATATTCCTGTTTCTAAGCTTAAATAAGCTTTTAAAATAATCGCAATAGCTACTAATAACGAAATCCTTGCGATGCTTTTGACTGTGAAATTATCATCAGTCATTCCTAAAAATTTTTGTACTTTTTCCATGTTGTTTTTTCTCATAATAAAAAACCTCCTAAAAATAATATTTTAGAGGTCCACATTAAAATACTTGCGTAGTTTACAGCGGACGCACAACCTCACCGCCACAAATGTGTTCGTCTATACCCGACATCCCATGGTATATCACTTTACGCGAGGTTATTACTCTGATATCACAATTGTATCTTGTTTATATCTTTTATACAAGGAAACTTTACGATTTAATCGTAAAGTTTATTTCTTTTAAATCACGCTCTTGTAAGAACTGATTTGTACGGCTAAATACTTTACTTCCAAAGAAACTATGTCTTGCCGATAATGGTGATGGATGACTACTAGTAATTACTAGATGCTTACTATTAGTTATCATCCCTTTTTTAGTAATGGCATTGTTTCCCCATAAAATAAATACTTTGGGAGAATCATCATCATTTAACACTTCAATCACTCTATCAGTGAATACTTCCCACCCTCTTTTTTTATGACTTAGAGGTTTGTGAGCTTCCACAGTCAAGATGGTGTTTAATAAAAGCACTCCTTCTTTTGCCCAAGAGGTTAGATCACCACTTGTACTTGGTAGTATTCCTAAATCATTTAACAACTCAGTATATATATTTCTAAGTGATGGTGGAATCTTAATACCATCCTGTACAGAAAATGATAAGCCATGTGCTTGATTCATATCGTGATAAGGATCTTGGCCTAATATAACTACTTTTACGTCTTTTAATTTCGTTAATGCAAAGGCATTAAACATATCTTTTTTCAATGGAAAAATGACTTTTGTTTGATATTCGTTCTCAACAAAAGTCATTAAGTTTTTATAGTACTCTTTTTGCTCTTCTTCTTTGAAGAACTTGTCCCAGCTCATTACCACAGAAGACCCAAATCTAATTCATTAAGCGTCATAAATAAAACAATCCATGATCCTATCATGAATACACCAAATAGAAAGTAGAAAAATATTGTGTCTTCAAATCTAATATCTTCTGGATGGTATGTATCTTTGTACCCGATCTTTGCTAAAAAATACTTAGGAAATGCGAATAGAATACTAAAAAACAATGAACATATAAAGGATATAATTAGAACTGCGTTCATAAGTATCCCTCCTATCTATTTCTATTATATCACTAGATTATAAAAAAAGCACTTCATAAGAAGTGCTTTTAAATGACATATTTGTCTTACTTGTTTCTTAGTTCAGATTGTGCAGCAGCTACGATAGCTACAGGTATTCTGAATGGTGAACAAGATACATAGTTTAATCCAGTTCTATGGAAGAAGTCGATTGAAGTTGGTTCTCCACCGTGTTCTCCACAAACACCAACGATAATATCTTTGTTTGCAGCTTTTGCGTCTTTAGTTGACATTTCAACTAATTTCCCAACACCAGTTTGATCTACTGCAGCAAATGGATCGTTTGGTAAGATACCTTTTTCTGCATATTCTTTTAAGAATTTACCAGCATCATCACGACTAAATCCAAATGTCATTTGAGTTAAGTCATTTGTACCGTAAGAAATAAACTGTGCTTCTGCTCCAACTTGACTACCGATTAATGCAGCTCTTGGAGTTTCTACCATTGTACCGATTTTATAATCTAAATCGATTCCAGCTTCAGCGATTAACGCGTCAGCAGTTTCTTTAATGAATCCTTTTAAGTATACTAGTTCTTCAACAGTAGCGATTAATGGAATCATTATTTCAGGTTTTACAACTTTACCAGATTTAGCAACGTTGATAGCAGCCATGATGATTGCTTTTGCTTGCATTACACTGATTTCAGGGTAAGTAACAGCTAAACGACAACCACGGTGTCCTAACATTGGGTTAAACTCGTGTAAAGTTTCTAATGCTCTTAATAAATCAGCTTCTGTTACACCTAAGTCTTTAGCAACTTCAGCAGCATCTTCAGCTTGAGGTAAGAATTCATGAAGTGGAGGATCCAATAAACGGATACAAACAGTTTTTCCATCCATAACTTCAAATAATTCAGTAAAGT
>NZ_CEXEES010000048.1:0-11999 GCF_982632705.1 Candidatus Izemoplasma sp.
CGATTTTACTTTTTAATTCATTGATAATACTAGCCATAATATCACTCCTAACGATACCTATTTTACACCTTTTTTATAATATTTCAATTCTTTTATAATAAGTATTTGTTTTAAAACAAATGTGATACAATATTATTGGGTGATAATAATGAAGAAATTGGATACAATTTTATTTGATTTAGATGGAACATTAATAGATACAAACCATGTGATTTTTGAGAGTTTCAAACACACTTTTAAGGTAAACCTACCTGAAGTAGTTTTAGATGATCACATCGTTGGAACTTTCGTTGGACCAACGTTACAGCAAACATTTGGTAATTATACGAAAAGTCCCTTTGTTATTGATCAAATGATTAAAGATTACAGATCCTTCTACATTGATTATGAAATGGGTAATTTTGAGATTTATCCTGATGTAAAAGAAGTTTTAGTTGATTTGAAAACAAAAGGCTATAATTTATGTATTGTAACTTCCAAATTTGAAGAAGCTGCAATGCCAAGTTTTACCTATTATGGTTTAGAAGAAATTTTTGATGGGTTTGTTGCCTTAGATCATGTCGAGAACCCAAAACCAGATAGAAACCCAATTGATGTCGCTCTTGCAAAGTTTCCAAATCATGGAAAGGCAATAATGATTGGAGATAACAAAGGTGATATAAAGGCCGGACAAAATGCTGGTATATATAGCGCAGGGGTCTCTTGGAGTCTAAAAGGACACGAGTATTTACTTGAAGCCAATCCAGATTATATGTTAAGTGAGATGAAAGATATATATAGAGTATTAAACGAAATAGAGGAGGGGTAATATGGATTGTATTTTTTGCAAGATTATTGAGGGAGACATCCCATCACACAAATTATATGAAGATGATCATATACTTGCTTTCTTAGATATAACACAAGGAACAAAGGGACATACCCTAATTATTCCGAAAAAACATGTTAAAAACATTTATGAGTTAGATGATGAAACAGCACGAAATATATTTAGTGTTGTACCGATGATTGCAAATGCTTTAAAAGAAGCGTTTAATCCTATTGGGTTAAACATCGTCAACAACAATGACAAACCCCTACAAAGTGTATTTCACTTTCATATTCATTTAATCCCACGTTATGAGGATGATGGAATGGTTTTAAGTACTGTAAATCATTATGGAGAATATGATACTGAATACTTCTTGGATTTAGTAAGTTCTATAAAAGACAAAATAAAAAGCGCTAAATAGCGCTTTTTTTTATAAAAATAATTCTGTGAAAGCTTTCACCATAACTCCTGTACCACCTTGTTTATTTGATGCAGTCCCAGCTATATCTAAATGAATCCAAGCTGTTCCTTCTTCAATAAACTCTTCAATGAATGCAGCTGCTTGACTTGCTCCTGCATATCTTGAACCTTTGTTTTTGATATCAGCTACTTTTGATTCTAATTCCTTGTGATACCCTTTATTTATAGGCATTTCCCATATTGGTTCTTTCGTTTTTTCTGTTGCTACTTTGAATTCTTTTAAGAACTCTGAATCATTAGTAAATGCTCCTGTATATTCTTTTCCAAGTGCAGCAACCATCGCACCCGTTAAGGTAGCAACGTCTATTACTTTTTTTGATCCTTCTTTTTGAGCGAACCACACAGCATCTGCTAAAGTTAATCGCCCTTCAGCGTCTGTACTGATTACTTCAATAGTTTTTCCTGATGCAGCAGTTAAGATGTCATCGGGAACAATTGCCTTATCCCCAATACGGTTATCTGTTGCAGCTACAATAGCAATTACATTAGCTTTTGCTTTTAGTTTTGCTATAGCATTCATAGAGCAAATTACCGCAGCACTACCTGCCATATCAACTTTCATTCCAGGCATATGTGCTGGCCCTTTAAGACTATAACCACCTGTATCATACATCACACCTTTTCCAACTAAAGCTGTAGGATTTTCCCACTTTTCTAGTCCTTGGTATTTAATGTAAATTAGTTTTGGTTCATCTAACGAGCCTTTATTAACACCTAAGAAAGCTCCCATATTCATTGCCTCAATGGCTTTTTTGTCAAGGATTGTTACAGTGACGTTGTCTAATTCTTCAAGTTTCTTTGAAAAATCAGCTAATTGTTCTGCGTTTAGATAGTTATAAGGTGTATCAACTAATTCTTTTGCCTTATTGATACTCTCACCATATACATATCCTTTTTTAACAGCATCATAAATTTTAGTTTCTCCATAATAGAAGAAATCTTCACTTTTTTCTTCTTTTTTTGATTTGTAAGTATTGAATACGTAGTTTTTAGTTAAAATTCTTTCACTCATATCTTGCATAATTTGTAAGTATTTGTCAGTTTCAAATGTATCTACTAAAACTACTACATCTTCTTTTAAGGCTGCGATATTATTGTAAATTTTATCCTTTTTACAATTACACATAAGCTTTGCATAATTTACTACATGTACTCTTTTAGCCTTAATTTTACCTAATGTATAAATAGTGGTGAATGGCTCAGTTACTGAGTCAAAAACCCCTTCTAGTAATTTGTTTAATTCTTGTGATAATTCGTGATTAGGATTATTTGCTATAACAATGTCTTTTTCTTCTTGTAATAAATCAAATGACTTTTGTTCTTTAATATCTACCATGATACCCTCCTATTTTATTAGCTTAGTTCTCATGTATGGAACTAAAACCGTTGGTACTATTATTGTACCATCTTCTTGTTGATTGTTTTCCATAATTGCAACAACAGTTCTACCCACTGCTAATCCACTTCCATTTAGTGTGTGAACAAACTCTGGTTTGCTATCTTTGTTTCTTTTAAACTTGATATTTGCTCTTCTAGCTTGATAATCTTCTGCGTTGCTAATGCTTCCTATTTCTCTGTATGTGTTATATGAAGGTAACCAAACTTCGATATCATATGTTTTTCTCATACTGAATCCTAGATCCCCTGTACATAAATCAACTATTCTATATGGTAACTCAAGTAAATCAAGTACTTTAGCGCTTTGAACAATCATAACTTCTAGTTCTTTATAACTGTTTTCAGGTTTTGTGAACTTAATAAGTTCTACTTTGTTGAACTGATGTTGTCTAATGATTCCTCTGGTATCTCTACCTGCAGATCCCGCTTCTTGACGGAATGCAGTTGTGAACGCTGTATATTCAATAGGTAGTTCTTCACCTTTTAGTGTTTCGTTTCTATGCATGTTAATTGTTGGTACTTCTGCTGTTGGGTTTAAGTAAAGATCTCTATCATCCATAACTTTGAATGCGTCATCTTTAAATTTTGGGAATTGTCCCGTACCTAACATACTTTCTCCATTAACAATATATGGAGGGATTATCTCCGTATATCCATGCTCGTGAGTATGTAAATCAGTCATCCAGTTGATAAGTGCTCGTTCTAATCTAGCACCTAACCCTTTGTACACAGTAAAGCGGCTTCCTGTAATTTTGCTGGCTCTTTCAAAATCCAAAATATCTAAATCTGTACCTAAATCCCAATGTGGTTTTGGTTCAAATGTAAATACTCTTGGAGTTCCTACTTTTTTGATTTCTCTATTATCATCTTCAGTCATTCCCACAGGAATATCCTCATGAGGTAAATTAGGTGTTATTAATAATTGATCTTTAATGAATTGATCAAGTTCCTTTAATTCTTGTTCCTTGTTTTTAATATCAGAGCCAATGTTGTCAACTTCAGCTAAAATTGCGCTAACATCTTTCTTTTCTCTCTTATATTGCCCTATTTTCTTAGATGTTTCATTTCGAAGTGCTTTTATTTTTTCAACTTCTGTAATGATTTCACGACGTCTTTCATCTTTCGCTAGAACCTCGTTTAAATAGGAGAAGTCTCCCCCTCTTCGATTTAAAAGTTCAATCATATACTCACTGTTTTCTCTTAGTTGCTTAATATCTAACATATTATTCCTCCTTTATAATAAAAAAATGCCGCCCTTAGCAAAGGGCGACATAGTCGCGGTACCACCTTAATTGGTTCTCGAAGTATATAACGGTACAACCCGTGGATGATTGGTCCAACTCAAAGGTAGATTTCATATATTGTCTATATTAGTTTACAGCACCACTAATTCTCTTTGATAGACAGTTATACTACTTAGCCTCTTCAACGTATTGTTGTCTTGATAATAACAAAATCGGTTTTCTTTGTCAATAAAGTTATCTGATATATTCATCTTTGTTTGTTGCATATTTAACGATTTCTTTAGAATACTCTTTTGATGTGTTACTTTTCATTAAGTACATATCTTCGTCTGCTCGTTTGATTAAATCATAAATAGATTCATCTTTTGATGTTTTTTCAGCAACACCAATTGACACTGAAATTCGATCAAGAATATTATTTGCCTTACAAAGCTCTAATATGTCAGATTTGATTTTATTCAAGGTTTCTTTTGGTTCATCTTTAAGTACTATAATGAACTCATCTCCACCAATTCTAGCCATTTCCTGGTTTGGATAGGCTGCCATAACTTCTTTCATTTTTAATGCCAATTCCCTTAGAAGAAAATCTCCTCTTTCATGCCCTAGATAGTCGTTATTTGCTTTTAGACCGTTTAAGTCAAGTGAGAGTACACTGTAATTGGTTTCGCTTGAAAGTGTTTGTAGATAGTTCTCTATAAAGTTACGATTATGTAATCCTGTCATGTTGTCATAGTTACTTAATTGATTTAACTCTCTTAATAGTTTGAATACTTGAGTCTCATCATACATTAATACCATATACCCAAAATCATTAATTCCTTTAAGTGTAAACTTCTTTTCACGTAAATGGAAATGATCTTTATCAGGGTGATTATCTTTTTCAACATCATATTCTTCATAAAATACAATTTGACTACTCAAGGTTTTAAGCAGTGAATCTAGCGGTTTTCCTTGAAAATCTTTTTGTATAATTTTATATTTGGTTTTCAACAGGTGAGATACTTCTACAATCCTTTTCTCTTGATCGGTGATTATATACATTTCTCTCATATTCGATAGGATTTCTCCTCTACCTGATGTTCTTAAATTGAAAATCATATCTTGATGATAAATTACTTGATAAAGTGCATAAGTCACTATTACAAGTGATATATATGTTAAATCAACAGTTGTAACGTCTGCGATTAATTGTACCAAATTGAATAGAAGTACTATTAAAGCACTGTACATCATCGTTCTTGTAACAGATTTATAGTGTCTAACACCTTTGTTTTTGGATAAAAATACAACCATAAATACAATTGATGTTAGAACAACTGTGTACGTTAAGACTAAGTGAAGGATAAATAGTGAACCTTTATCAGCTGTATAAAGATCTTTAAATGAATTAATTTCATCTAGGTTTAGTTTTAATAAGAAGTTTGTTTGATTATTGGTGATTGCTAAAACATATTCTCCTAAGAATAACGCTCCTAGGATATAATACAGTATTTTGGGAAACTTTTTTTCCACATAATTATAGATTGTACACAATAAGAACACTGATAGTAAAAACTTAAGTGGGTATCCTAGCATATGTGCATAATAAATAACCTCTTTTGTACTACTTAATCTCTCAACAAGGATTAAAAGTGTCCATGCGAACGTAGTATTCATAAGGAATTTTAGACATCTATACTTCATATCTTTTGAAGACTTATATAGACTTACAACTGGTAGAAAGGATACAAAACCTACTACCATCAATATAACAATTATTACTGAATCCATTTTCTCTCACCTCGTGTATTTAAAAAAGGGTAAATTAAACTTTACCCTTTTTATTTTAAACTATTAAAACTCTAAATCAAACCCTAATTGTTCTAAATCATCATTTTCTTCATCTGTATCTTCTTCTTGCTTGATTTCTTCTTCAGATACAATTTCTTCAATTATTGGAGCTGGAGCTTCTTTTTTCTCTTCTTTAGGCTCTTCTTTAATTGGTTCTACGTCCCGTTCTTCAACTATCACTTCATTTGATGGTTCTTCTACATTCTTCTCTGAATCTAAAGTAGCTACTTCCTCGTCAACTTTGTCTTCAACAGATTCTTGATTCTCATTTGTAGCTTCAAGAAGTGGTGTTTTATCAAGTGGTGTTTCGTTGATTGTTAGTTCATTGTTTTCTAACTCTTCATCAAACTCATCATCACTTTTTGGTACTATTGCGATTGTTGCTACTTTTTGGTTCTTGTTTAGTTTAATTAAACGTACACCTTGAGTAGAACGTTTAGATTGTGCTATTTGATCAATTGGTAACCTAATAATCATACCTTTGTTTGTTGTGATGATTAAATCTTCATCACCAACAACAGAGCGTAGTTTAGCAAGTGGACCGTTTTTATCGGTGATTTGAAGTGTTTTAACACCTTTACCACCACGGTTTTGCTGTCTATACTCATCGATCATTGTTCTTTTTCCGTATCCGTTTTCTGTAACAACAAGAATTTGATTGATATCTTCTGTTACTACAGCAAACCCAACTACACATTCACCTTCATGAAGTAGTATACCTCTTACTCCTGATGCGACACGTCCCATTGCTCTAGCTGTTTCTTCGTGGAATCTAATTGCTTTCCCATTTGAAGCACCCATGATTATGTCTCTGTGTCCATTTGTAAGTCTTACACCAAGTAATTCATCTTCATCTCTTAGATTAATTGCCTTGATACCAGATACTCTAATATTTTGGAAATCTTGAACAGGAGTACGTTTTACGATACCTTGTTTTGTTACAAAGAATAGGAAGTCTTCATTTTCAAAATCTTCTATTCTTGCTACGGCTGCTAATGATTCATCTTCATCCATATCTAACAAGTTTACAATTGGTAATCCTTTAGAAGAACGACCATAACTAGGGATTTTGTATCCTTTCATCTTATAAACTCTACCTTTATTGGTAAAGAACAGTATGAAATCATGAGTAGATGTATTAATTATATGTTCTACCATGTCATCTTCATTCGTTTTAATACCTGTCATTCCTTTTCCACCACGGTTTTGTGTTTTATAGTGTTCCAGGTTCATACGTTTGCAATAACCACTTGCAGTGATTGTTATAATTACGTCTTCTCTTGGTATTAAATCTTCGTCTTCTATGTCTAAATCTAATGTTGAGTTGATTTCCGATCTTCTTTCGTCTCCGAATTTATCTTTTATGTATTCTAATTGTTCAATAATTAATTCTTCTTTTTTATCTTCGCTAGATAATATGAATTCTAGTTCATTTATTAACGTTTTTAAGTCTTTTAATTCAGATTCTAGTTTTTCTCTTTCTAAACCGCTCAAACGACGTAATCTCATTTCTAAGATTGCTTTAGTTTGCTCTTGAGATAAAGAGTATCTTGTCATTAATTGTTCTTCAGCGTCATCGTAAGATGATCTAATTGTTTTAATTACTTCATCGATATTGTCTAATGCAACCAATAATCCATCTAGGATGTGTGCTCTTGATTTTGCTTTTGCTAAATCAAAGATAGTTTTACGTGTTAAAACTTCTATTTGGTGGTTTACATAGTGCATTAACATATCTCTTAGTGGTAAAACTTTTGGTTGGTTGTTTACTAATGCAAGCATATTAATTCCAAATGTTGTTTGAAGTGGAGTGAATTTGAACAAGTTATTTAATGTAACTTCTGCGTTTACATCTCTTCTTAGCTCAATTACTACTCTAATTCCTTTACGGTTAGATTCATCTCTTAAATCCGTGATTCCATCTACACGTTTTTCTTTGGCTAATTCTGCTATTTTTTCAATTAATCTTGATTTGTTAACTTGGTAAGGAATTTCAGTAACGATAATTGATTTTTTTCCTGATTTTGCTTCCACAATTTCTGTTTTAGCACGCATTTTTATTGCACCATTACCTGTTTCATATGCTTGTTTTAAGTTTCCTAGACCCATTATTGTTCCCCCTGTAGGGAAATCTGGACCAGGAATGTACTGCATTAGTTCATCTACTGTTATATCGTGGTTACCCATATAAGCTAAGATACCATTAATAAGTTCTGTCAGGTTGTGTGGAGGTATATTTGTTGCCATACCTACCGCAATCCCAGTTGCACCATTCATTAGTAAGTTAGGGAATTTTGAAGGCATTACGCTTGGTTCTCTTTCAGAACCATCGTAGTTATCCACGAAGTCTATTGTGTCTTTCTTTAAATCTGAAAGCATTTCTGTAGTAATTTTCATCATTTTCGCTTCTGTATAACGCATTGCTGCAGCACCATCACCATCTATACTTCCAAAGTTACCGTGTCCGTTAACTAAAGGGTATCTATAGCTGAATGTTTGTGCCATACGTACCATTGCATCGTATATTGCGGTATCACCATGAGGGTGATATTTCCCCATAACATCTCCTACAATACGTGCAGATTTCTTAAATGATTTATCAGGATATACCCCTAACTCTTCCATTCCATATAAAATTCTTCTGTGAACAGGTTTTAACCCATCACGTACGTCGGGAAGTGCACGAGATACTATTACACTCATTGCATAACTCAAAAACGATGTTTTCATTTCTGTAGATATGCTAATTTCTTTTACTTTATCATATGTATTAAGTTCCATTTAGTTCACCCCTAAACATCTAAATTTTGCACGTAAAGTGCATTTGTTTGGATAAATTCTCGCCTAGGAGCTACTTCATCTCCCATTAGCATGCTAAATACTTCATTTGCTTCAATAGCATCTTCTAGTGTAACTTGTAATAACGTTCTTGTTGAAGGATCCATTGTTGTTTCCCATAGTTGATCAGGATTCATCTCTCCTAGACCTTTGTAACGTTGAATTGTATATCTAGATCCAAATTCTTTTAATAATGGCTCTAATTGTTCTTCTATGTATGCATATTCTATTTTTCTACCTTGTTGCACTTTGTATAATGGTGGTTGTGCAATATACACATACCCATTTTCTATCAAAGGCTTCATATGGCGGAATAAGAATGTTAATAATAGTGTTCTAATGTGTGCCCCATCAACATCCGCATCGGTCATGATAATGATTTTGTGATATTTTGTTGAATCTACATTGAATTCATCACCTATACCGCATCCAAATGCTTGTATTAACGATAATATTTCCTTGTTTCCTAATATTTTATCTAATCGAGCTTTCTCAACATTCAATACTTTCCCACGTAGTGGTAAAATCGCTTGAAATTCACTATCTCTACCTTGTTTTGCAGAACCACCAGCTGAATCTCCCTCGACTATGTATATTTCTGATTTACTTGGATCTTTTGAACGACAATCCGCTAATTTAGAGGCAAAACCTAATCCATCTAATGGGGATTTACGTCTTGTTGCTTCTCTTGCTTTTTTAGCTGCTAGACGTGCTCTAGAAGCCATCAATGCTTTTTCAATTACGATTCTAGCATCATTAGGGTTTTCTTGTAAGTAACGATCTAACCCTTCACTTAATATGTTCGCAACTATTTTTCTAACTTCAGTAGAACCTAGTTTTGATTTCGTTTGACCTTCAAATTGAGGGTCTGGATGTTTAACTGAAATAATACAAGTAAGACCTTCACGAGTGTCTTCTCCAACTAAGGCTTCATCTTTTTTGAAGATACTTTTGTTTTTACCATAATTGTTTAAAACCCTTGTTAATGTCATTCTAAATCCTTCTTCGTGTGTTCCACCTTCAATATTGTTGATATTGTTTGTGAATGAGAAGATGTTTTGTGAGTAGTTTGTACTGTATTGCATTGCTATTTCAACAACGATTCCATCAATTTCACCTTCGGTGTAAATAACGTCTTCATGTAGTGCTTCAGCAGATCTATTTAAGTATGTAACATACTCCATAATTCCACCTTCGTACATGTACTGGTTGATGTGGTAATCGTTTCTGTTTATTATTTGTTTTAATTTCTTTAATTCTTCATCGTTTTCTTTTAGAAAAATCGCTTTTGCTGTACTAAATTGATTTCTTGCTTGTATTCCTTCTGGAGTACCTGGAGCCCCAATAAAATCTTCTCTTTTCGGAGCTTTACTAAACAATATATCTAAGTTCTTTTTGGCGTCCTTTTGGTCTTTAGAGGTTTTATTCTCTCCTCTTAAATCATTGATTTCAATTGTAACACCTTTATTTAAGAACGCTAATTGTTGAACACGTGTTCTTAGTAATTCGTATTCATATACTGTTGTTTCCTTAAAAGTGTTTGGATCAGCTTTAAATGTGATGATTGTACCCATTTTATCTGACGGACCATGATTGATTAGTTCTGTTTTTGTAAATCCGTATTCGTATCTTTGGGTATATTTTTGGCCGTTTTTATGAATTTCAACTTCCATCCACTCGCTCAGTGCGTTAACTACAGATGCACCAACACCGTGTAATCCACCAGAAACTTTATATGAGCTGTTATCAAATTTACCACCAGCATGTAGAGTGGTTAAAATTGTTTCAACCGCAGGTAGTCCTGTTTTTGGATGGATATCCACAGGGATACCACGTCCATCATCTACAACTCTAATTATGTTTTCTTCTAAAATTTCTACTGTAATAATTGTTGCTACGCCCGCTAAAGCCTCGTCAATAGAATTATCTACTATTTCCCAAACTAAGTGGTGAAGCCCTCTTGGACCTGTTGAACCGATATACATACCTGGACGTTTTTTTACTGCCTCTAGTCCTTCTAGTATCTGTATATTACTAGAATCATATGTGTTTTCCATAATTGTCACTCTCCTTGATACGACCATTGTTTACTTCGTATATTGTGTAGTTATCTATTTTGTTTAAATCAATATCTTTAATATTGGTTGTTGTTATTATTGTTTGTGTTTTGTTGTTTATGTATGTTAATAGTTTATTTTGTCTCTCTTCGTCTAATTCACTCAATACATCATCTAGTAGTAAAACAGGGTAAATACCTTTGTGTTGGTGAATAAACTCAACTAGAGCTAATTTTGCTGACAACACTGCGGTTCTAAGTTCACCTTGTGATCCATGTGTTTTTATTAAATGGTTATTTAAGTGAAATTCTATGTCATCTCTGTGAATTCCTAAATTAGTAGTACCTGTAATAATATCGTACTGGTATTTGGCACTAAACTCTTCTTTGTAGTTTTTATCTAAACTAGGTAAGTATGTGATTTTGTAGTTATTGTCTTCTTTAGACAAGTTTTTGTATATCACATTAACATGTTTATTTATTTCTTCTATAAACACTTTTCTTTTGATAACTAAGAGTTCTAAGTACGTGATTAATTGATCTGTAATTATATCTAAAAGCATTAAATCCTGTTTCTTAGTTTTTTGCATTGTTTTAAGTAAATCATTACGTTGTTTTAGTATTTTTTTATAATTTTGTAGGTTGTGTAAGTATTCTTTTGATATTTGTCCTATTTCCAAATCAAGGAATTTTCGCCTATTTTGGGGGTTTCCTTTTATTAAATCTAAATCTTCAGGAGCAAACATAACAACATTTAGTTGCCCAATATAATCACTCAACCTTGTTAGTTCTATTTGGTTGTATTTTGCTTTTTTACCGAGTTTTGAAAGAATTATGTCTAATTGTATATGTTTTTCTTTTAAATTGATAAGAGCATTGATTTTGGAGTGTTCCTTGTGTGTTTGTATCATGTCTCTATCTTTGTTTGTCTTGTGAGATTTGGTTAAACCTATAACGTTGATGGCTTCTATGATTGTTGTTTTACCTTGAGCGTTTTTACCAACAAGGATGTTCGTTTGTGGGTTAAAATTGATTGATGCGTCCTCATAGAGTCTGAAATTCTCTAGTTTTAGTGTTTTTATTTTCATTATTTGGTAATTCTATATTCTCCTATTGTTTTGATCGTAATTTTGTCACCAGGGTATAGTTTTTTACCTCTTCTTGTGTCTGGAGTATCGTTCACTGATATTTTGTATTCAGCTAGAATCGCTTTCACTAGACCTCCTGAAGATGCAATGTTTGTTAATTTTAAAAATTGACCTAACGTTATGTATTCGGTTGTTATCTTCACATTGTTCATATAACCACACTTCTTTCATATATATTATTATTATGTATATAT
>NZ_CEXEES010000049.1:0-11413 GCF_982632705.1 Candidatus Izemoplasma sp.
AGTTATAGAGTAATAATTAAATATATGTTATAATATTTTTGATTATTTAGAGAGAAGAGATATTATGGGATTTTTTAGTAAAATATTTAAAACAAAAGAACGCAGAATGAATGCGCAAAAGTATAAAATCGGAATGTCTAAAACTAGAGATTCTATTTTTGGAAATATAAAGGACTTGTTGGCTTCAAAATCTTTGGATTCAAATGATTTTTTTGATGAGTTAGAAGAAATATTAATTATGGCTGATGTTGGAGTTAACACAGTTGTTAAATTTGTTGATCACTTAAGAAAAACAATAAAAATAAAAAAGATTAGTGATGCAGATATGCTCATGGAATTGATTATTGAGAACATGTATTCTTTATATGTTAAGGATGAACTGGAGTTAAATACTATCAATTATGAAGCTGGTAGAGTAAATGTGTTTCTATTTGTTGGTGTTAATGGAGTAGGTAAAACTACTACAATTGGAAAAGTAGCAAACGAAATGATTAAAGATGGTAAAAAAGTAATGTTAGTTGCGGGGGACACATTCAGAGCAGGAGCGATTGAACAATTGAGAATTTGGTCTGAAAGAGTAAACTCTGAGTTCTTTAGCAAAGAAGAAGGTAGTGATCCTTCAAGTGTAATGTTTGATGCGATTAATTATGCAAAGCAAAATGACATTGATGTAATATTATGTGATACTGCAGGTAGACTTCAAAACAAAAAGAATTTGATGAATGAACTCGATAAAATTAATAGAGTGATTAATAGAGAGATTGAAGGAGCACCACATGAAACGTTGTTGGTTGTTGATGCAACGACTGGACAAAATGGCTTGTCTCAAGCGAAAATATTCAATGAAGTAACTAAAATTACAGGTATTGTTCTAACTAAACTAGATGGTACAGCCAAAGGTGGTATTGTACTAGCTATACGTGAAGAAATGGGAATCCCTATCAAATATGTGGGACTTGGTGAAAAATTAGAAGATTTAGAGCACTTTGATTTCGATGAGTATTTGTATGGTATGTTTGGAGATGTTATGTAATGGACTTATTAGAGAAAAACATTGAGTTAAACAAAATATATGATCTGTATCAAGAATTACTAACCAGTAAACAACAATCGTATTTTGAAGCGTATTATTTTGATGATTTAAGTATTTCTGAGATTAGTGAGAATTACGAGATATCTAGAAATGCTGTACATGATCAACTTAAAAGAACAGTAACAAAATTGAATGATTTGGAACAAAAGCTAAAGTTACGTGAAATGAAAAAAACACGTAAATCTTTATATGATAAAATAGTATCTAAAACTGATAATCAAGAGATTATTGATTTGGTTGAAGATTGTAAGAAAGTAGAGTGATTTTATGGCTTTTGATAATTTAAGTGATCGATTGCAAATGTCAATTAGACGTATAACTGGTAGAGGACGTTTGAGTGAAAAAGATATAGAAGAAATGATGAGAGAAGTTCGTTTGAGTTTACTTGAAGCGGATGTAAATTTCAAGGTAGTAAAATCATTTACAAAGAATGTTAAAGAACAAGCGATGGGAGAGAAAATTCTTAAAGGATTGAATCCTGGTCAACAAGTTGTGAAAATAGTTAGTGATGAGCTCCAGCGTGTCATGGGAGATAAAGCAGAACCACTAACAATTAATGCTATCGGTATCACAAAAATGATGATGGTAGGGTTACAAGGTGCTGGTAAAACAACCACTGCTGGTAAACTTGCTTTGCATTTAAGAAAACAAAATAACATGAAACCATTACTTGTTGCATTGGATATTTATCGTCCTGCAGCAATTGAGCAACTTAAAACTGTTGGTGGACAAATTGGTGTAGATGTTTTCGAAATGGGTACCAACGAAAAACCAATAAACATTATGAAACAAGCAATGGAGTTTGCTGTTTCTAATGGAAACAATCTTGTAATAGTGGATACAGCGGGTCGTCTTCAAATTGATGAAGATATGATGAATGAGCTTGTTGAGATCAAAGAATATTTAAAGCCTGAAGAAGTATTATTAACGGTCGATTCAATGACTGGTCAAGATGCTGTAAATGTAGCTGAAGGATTCAATAATACACTTGGTGTAACTGGGGCAATCCTTACAAAACTAGATGGAGATACACGTGGTGGAGCTGCATTAAGTTTAAAACAGGTTACTAACATTTCTATTAAACTAATGGGTATGGGAGAGAAACTAGATCAACTGGAAGTATTCCATCCTGAAAGAATGGCATCTCGTATTTTAGGTATGGGAGATGTAATGACTTTAGTAGATAAAGTTACTGATAATATCGATGAAGACGATATGATGGGTATGGTTGAAAAAATGATGAGTGGTAAGTTCAACTATAATGATTATCTGAAGCAATTGAAAATGATAAAACGTATGGGTAGTCTTGGTGGAATAATGAAATTGATTCCAGGTATGGGCAAGATGATGAAAGGTGTCAACGTCGATGACAAACAAACTGTTTACGTTGAAGCAATGATTTCATCAATGACAAAAAATGAACGAAAAAACCCGAAACTAATCTCACAAACAAGTAGTAGAAGACGAAGAGTAGCTAAAGGGAGTGGACGTTCTGTTGCTGAAGTGAATAAACTTATTCAGCAAATTGATCAAATGTCAGCAACATTTAAAAGAATGCAAGGAATGGATCCAAACCAAATGGCCAATATGAATCCTATGCAGATGATGAATCAAATGAAACAAACACCTGCTAAAAAGAAATCAGGTAAGAAAAAGAAACGTTGGAAGTATTAAAAAAAATGCAGATTATTCTGCATTTTTCTTTAGGAATTTTTCAATAAATTTAATAACACCATTCTCTTTGTTTGTGAATTCTGTTATCGTATCAGCATAAGGTTTCAATCGATCCTGAGCATTGATCATCGCTACACCTAATCCTGCATATTGCAGCATCTCAATATCATTGTGTGCATCTCCGATTGCTACTATGTTTTCTTGTTCAAAACCAAGGTATTTACTAACATACTCTACTGCGTTTCCTTTTGATGTTTCTGGAGTAAATAATTCTATAATATACTCATAATCATTTCCCCAATTACGATGAAGAACTTTATCTTTGAAGTGTTTCTCTACATAGTCCTCAATATGAGCACCACGTCCGTCTTTTGAAATTATAATGAAGCCATTTGTTGGTGTTTTTAGTATATCTTTGAAATCACCGACAAATAACCTTGCCCCATTAAAATTATGAAGTAACGGTTGGATTTCTTCGGTATCTTTTAACAAGTAAATATCATCAATCACTTCACCAAAAGCATTGTCAATATGTTCTTTATTATTCTCGAATATATCCAATACAGAATCTAAGTCTACAGTAAGACTATATCCCTTAAAATTCTTATCATGCTTTGATGTTACTAATCCACCATTATAATTAATTAAAGGTGTATTTAAACCTATTTTATCATAAAACGCTTCTGCAGATCTAAAGGGACGACCTGTTGCTAAAACAACTTTATGCCCTAAAGTCTGAATGTATTTAAGATAATTTACTGACTCATCAGAAATTGTTTCCCAATCCTGAAGTAAAGTTCCATCTAAATCTAAAACAAATAAATATCTTTTCATATTATCACCGTTTTATATTATCGCATAAGCACAATTTATACACAAGATAAATATTATTATGTTATAATAATTACTAGTAAGGAGGAATGAAAATGGAGTTTATAAATTTGCCAAACATATCTGCGTTCTTCTTCGGAGTTTTAACAGGTATGGTTTTATTAACAACAACATTCGTCTTTTTGTTTATTAGATCAAAAGTAATTGATGTTGAAGAAGTAACTAGGCCAACAAGTGACGTGGATCCTGATGTCTTAATTGCATTGATTAAATCAAAACAAAAAGAATTTAAACAAAAGAGAAAACTGAAAGAAGAAGGAGTTGCAAAACTCACTTTTAATATTAGCTTTGAACTTGTAAATGAGATTGCTAAATATTTCTTTCCAGACAGTAAGTACCCAACACTAGAACTGAACGTAAATGAACTGTTAAACCTAAATCATTACATCACTGATAGAATAAGTGAAATTCTTGATAAACCAGTGATTAAGAATACAAAAAAAATGCAAATAGTTAAAGTAATGGAAATGCTTGATAAAAAACGTGCAGTAGAAGAAAACAAAGTTGTAAAAGCAGCTAAGAAAATGAAACTTGGAAAAGTAGCTAAATACGGTGGCATGGCACTTAATGCTGTTAATCCAATTTACTGGTTTAGAAAAGCTGTTATAAATACTTCAGTAACTGCTATGACAAAGAAAGTATGTATTGTAGTTATCGGTATCGTTGGTGAAGAGACAATCAAAGTATATTCTAAAGCACTATTTGAAGAACCAATAGATGTAAAACTTGTTGAACAAGAAATGCAAGCTTTACTAGAAGAAGGTGACGAAGATGAAGACAATTAAGAGTATGGAAGATTTTTACAAAGTAATAGAAGAACCAAAGAATACATTCGTGTATTTCTATACAAATTGGTGTCCTGATTGTTTTGCAGTGAAACCTTATTTACCACAACTTGAATTAGATTATCCAGATATTGAGTTTTTTTCAATGGATAGAGATGCAGATATAGAACTTGCAAGGCATTTAAATATTTTTGGAATTCCAAGTTTTATCATGTTTAACAATAATGAAGAAATAGGACGTTTTGTTAGCAAATTTAGTAAAAGCTACAAAGAAGTACATATGTTCATTAAAAACACATTAGAGGGGTGATTTTATGCTTTTTAAGAAGAAAGTTTCTTTAGTAGTAACTGAAAGAACAAAAGATACTAAACCGTTCATAGTTCCTCAAATAGAAACGGAAGATGAAAAAGATAAATACAAGAGAGATCGTTTCGTTTCTCCTGTTTTTGGACGAAAAGCAAAAGATGAAATCGTAATTCCTACACCTCATGAACGCAAAGGTGATTATGATTTACAATATGATTCATTTAGAACAGAACCTAAATTATCAAAAGAAGATAAAAAGCGAAGATATGGTAGTGAATATCATGAGTTCGATTTAATAAGTGGAAGCAATTTAACGGAAGCTTTGGGAAATGCAGAAAAGACAAAGAGACCTCAAGAAGCACCTGAGATTTATCCTGCACCTAAAGAAGATATATTCGAAGAACCAGTTGAAAAACCTAAAACAAATATAACAGACTTTTTCGATGTAAAAAAAGAAGTAGAAAAACCGAAAGAGAAAAAAGAAAAAATCTCAATCATAACTGCACCTAAATCTATGAATAAATTCAACACAGAATATCAATTACCACCATTGAGTTTATTAACAAAACCATTAAAAAAAGAAACAGATCATTCTGAGTGGATAGAAGGTCAAATTGATGTTTTAGATAGAACCATTGAGGAATTTAAAATTGGTGGTAAAGTTGTTAATCATACAAAAGGACCAACTGTTACAAGATACGAGATTGCTTTAGACAGTGGAGTTAATGTTCGTAAAATTGTTAATATAAGCGATAACCTTAAAATGGCATTGGCTGCAAAAGAGATTAGAATTGAAGCACCAATCCCTGGGAAGTCAACAGTGGGGATTGAAGTACCAAACTTAAAACCTGAAATTGTACATTTCATTGATATACTAAGCAAACCAGAGTTCAAAAATGATGCATTATTAAATGTAGCTCTTGGTCTTGATATTGATGGAAAAGGAGTATATGCTAGTATTGCAAAAATGCCTCATGGTTTAGTTGCAGGTGCAACAGGTAGTGGTAAAAGCGTATGTATAAACACAATATTAATGAGTCTATTATTTCAATATACTCCAGATGAATTAAAACTTATGTTGATTGATCCAAAAATGGTAGAATTAGCAAGCTACAATGATTTACCTCATCTACTTACTCCGGTAATTACAGATGCTAAAATTGCTACTGCTGGTCTAAAATGGGCTGTGGAAGAAATGGATCGAAGATTCCAGGTATTTTCAAATGAACGAGTTAGAGATATTAAATCGTATAATGATAAAATCATTAACGAAGGTAATTCTGACATTATGCCATATGTAGTAATTATTGTTGATGAACTTGCAGATTTAATGATGGTTGCATCGAATAGTGTTGAAGAAGCAATAATGAGACTAACACAAAAAGCAAGGGCTTGTGGTATGCATTTAATCATTGCGACACAAAGACCAAGTACTGATGTAATAAAAGGTACAATAAAATCTAACATACCAACTCGTATTGCGTTTAGTGTATCGAGTTATATTGATTCAATGACAATTATTGATAGTGCTGGTGCTGAAAAATTACTAGGACGTGGAGATATGTTATTCAGTGAATCTGGACAACCTCAAATCCGCGTACAAGGTGCCTTTATTAGTGATACAGAAATCTATAATGTAAATGAGTTTATTCGTGGACAAAGAAGTTCTGAATATCAGTTCGATCAAGATAAATTGATTAAGAAAGCTTCTCAAAGTGAATCAAGTGATGAACTCGTACCTGAAGTGGCAAGATATGTGGTACTTCAAGGTGAATGCTCAATAAATAAAATATCCAAAGAATTTAGAGTTGGGTTTAATCGAGCACAAAAAATAGTAGAAATACTATCTGAACTTGGTGTTGTAAGCACCAATCTAGGTTCAAAAGCCAGAACAGTAAATGTAACTATGGAAGAACTTGACGACGTATTAGACTAAGGTGATAGATATGGAAGAGAATTACGATTTAGAAAATGATTTTAAAACAGAATCATTAATTCTGTTTAAGAAACTTAAAAGAAGAACAATCATTGTATTGGTGTTTTTTATCATCACAATTGTATCTTCAATGTTTGTTAAGTATAGTGATTTTGATGTAATATTTACATCTTTATTCTTCAAAGTGTTGATAACCTTGTCAGTCATAATGACTATAGTAAACATATCACTTTGTTTCTTCAAAGATCATTTCAATAAGGAACACATATTCAAACTTATAAAAAGAGAAAAAGAAGCATATGAGTTAATAAGTGTAATACCGATTTTTGTTGCGGTAGTTGTATTCTTAAATGC
The DNA here is from genome assembly GCF_982632705.1 of Candidatus Izemoplasma sp. NCBI lineage: Bacteria > Bacillati > Mycoplasmatota > Mollicutes > Candidatus Izemoplasmatales > Candidatus Izemoplasmataceae > Candidatus Izemoplasma > Candidatus Izemoplasma sp. Next base: position 7,041 of record NZ_CEXEES010000049.1, read on the forward strand.
TTTCTTGTTGTCACCAGCAGTTGTAGAAGGTCCATCTATGGAGCCTAATTATTATGAAGGTGATACAGTTATAATCTCGCATTTAAATAATTATGAACGTTTTGATACTGTAATCATAAAAGTTGTCTCGGGAGACACATATTCATATTATATAAAAAGAATTATAGGTTTGCCTGGAGAAACTGTTACAATTGAAAACAATAGTATATATATAACAAGAGACGGTGAAACATTTCTATTAGATGATACAACAGAGATACCAAATAATGCAGTTACAACATGTTTACCTGGTACAGGACAAGATATTAGTGATAGTTGTAGTTTTATAGTACCAGAAGGAGAATACTTTGTTCTTGGTGATAATAGACAACAAAGTACAGATTCTAGAACACCTAGTCTTGGGACAATAGAAGAAGAAAGTTTTTACGGAGAAGTTATATTTAGAGTAAACTTTTTTGATTAAAGTAAAAGAGAGTTGATGCAACATGAAGCAAATTCAATGGTACCCTGGTCATATGGCCAAAACAAAAAGAGAAATCAAAGAAAAAATAAAGTTAATTGATATCGTTCTAGAGCTGCGTGATGCTAGAATTCCTTTCAGTTCGAGGAATCCTGTTATAACAGAAATGACTGGTGATAAACCAAGAGTTATTCTATTGAACAAAGCAGACTTAGCAGATCCAAAAGAACTAGAAAAATGGATTAACTATTTTGATAAAAAAGGTGTTAAAGCCCTTAGAGTAAACGCAATAAATGGTAAAGGTGTAAATAGAATACTACCTTTGTTGAAAGAGATATTAAAAGACAAAATCGAAAAAGAAAAGAGTCGTGGACGAAAAGAGAGACCAATTAGAACGATGATTTTAGGGATACCTAATGTTGGGAAGTCTACACTTATAAATAAACTAGCGAACAAAAGGAAACTCGTTGCTCAAGATCGTCCTGGAGTTACTAGGCAAACCCAATATATTAGAGTTGGTCAAGACTTAGAACTGTTGGATACACCCGGTATTTTATGGCCGAAATTTGATGATGAGGATATTGCTTTTAGATTAGCGTTAACAGGCGCAATAAAAGATGATATTCTACCAATTGATGATGTTGTTATTTATGGGTTTAAAATTCTGGATAAATTCTACAAGACTCAATTTGAAGCTCGATACGATATTAAAGTAGATATTGATGATGTAGTAAAGATTTTTGATGACATTGGAAGAAGAAGAGGATTCTTACTTCCAGGAAACCATATTGATTATGAAAAGGTAAGCAATGTATTTCTACATGAGTTTAGACACGAAAAATTCGGAAAAATAATTTTGGATAGGGTTGATGAACATGTATGAGTTTGAAAATAATTTATATCAGTTAGGATATCAAAAAATTGCTGGAACAGATGAAGTTGGACGTGGACCACTTGCTGGACCTCTTGTTTGTGCAGCGGTAATACTTGATCCAGATGTTACAATCTACGGATTAAATGATTCAAAAAAAATATCTGAGTTAAAAAGAGAAAAAATTGCAAAAGAAATAAAAAAGTACGCATTGGCGTACAGTATTGTTTATATATTTGAAGAAGAGATTGATCAAATAAATGTTTATCAAGCATCTAAAAAAGGAATGATTGAAGCATTGAATGATTTGACAACAGAACCAGATTTTGTTTTGAGTGATGCTATGCCACTTGGTGATGATATTCCGCATGAGGCTATCATCAAAGGTGATACAAAATCAGCAAGCATTGCTGCGGCTAGTATTATTGCAAAAGTTGAGAGAGATCATTATATGGTGAAGATGGCGGATAAGTATCCTGGTTATGGATTTGAACAACATAAAGGGTATCCTACTCAACAACATATAGAGGCACTTGATACTCTAGGTATTTGTAAGATTCACAGAAAGACATATAAACCTGTGAAAGATAGAATTCAGAATCAACTAACACTAGAAATATAAAGAGTGACCACTTGGGTCACTCTTTTTAAATGTCTAAGGATGCATTATACAACTCTGAGTAATATCCTTTGCGAGTAATTAGTTCTTTATGTGTTCCTCTTTCACTAATTCCATCCTCTGTTAAAACAAGGATTTCGTCTGCGTTTGATATAGTTGATAACCTATGAGCTATAACTAAGGTAGTTCTTCCAGAACTTAAATTATCTAATGCCTTCTGAATAAGTTTTTCCGTTACATTATCCAATGAACTAGTTGCTTCATCTAGGATAAGTATTGGTGGATTTTTTAAGAATACACGTGCGATACTAACTCTTTGTTTTTGCCCACCACTTAATTTAACACCACGTTCTCCAACAAATGTATCATAACCATCTTCTAAGCTTAGGATGAACTTATGGATATTTGCTTTTTTTGCAGCTTCCATTACATCGTCTAAATCCGCTTCAGGGTTACCATATAAGATGTTATCTCTGATTGTTCCATAGAATATGTAGACATCTTGCTGAACATGACCTATATTGCTTCTTAAAGAATATATATCATAATCTTTAACGTCAATATTATCTACTAGAACTTGACCCTCGTTGACATCGTAGAATCTTGGGATTAATTTGCTTATTGTTGATTTTCCAACTCCAGTTTCACCAACCAATGCAACTTTCCTACCTTTATCCACCTTTACATTGAAATTATGTAAGACATGAGATCTTGATGATTCGTATTGGAATGATACATTCTTAAATTCGATTGTACCAAAAGTATCATCTAAATACTGTGGATCTTCTGGTGATGTTATCTTAGGTTGAATATTCATAGTGTTGTAGAACTTTTCATAACCTGACCAACCTTTTTGAACTTGCTCGATTGTACCAATCAAAGTACGAATTGGTTGAATCAAATAACTAATGTATAAGAAGTATGCTGTATAGTCTCCAACATTCATTTCGCCTTTTGAAACGAAGTATCCACCAAACACTAAAACGGCAAGATATAGTAAATCTATAAACCAGTTTGTACCACTGCTGAATATACCCATTTGCTTATAGAAATCTCCAAATGATTCCTGATATAATTCAGTAACTCTTGTGAACTTCTGAATTTCGAATTCTTCATTGGTGAACGCTTTTGTTAATCTAACTCCACCAATACTATTTTCAACTTCGCTATTTATTTCTTCATGAGTTTTTCTTGTTTTTCTTGATGCCTGCATCATTTTTTTACGTCGTGTCGCACTAAATATCACTAGGAAGATTATGAATACAAACACGATCAATGTAAATGTCAGATGAATTGTAGCTAGTATTGTGAAACTACCAATTATCATAACAGTCGATACAAATATGTTTTCAGGTGTATGATGAGACATTTCTGAAATGTCTCTTAAATGCCCAACTATATGAGACATGATACTCCCTGTTTTATGATCATCGAAATAATCTGAATCCAACGTTTGAATCTTCTTAAACAGGTCTATCCTCATATCTCTTTCAATACGAGTTCCCATAACATGTCCGTAGTAATTAACGAAGTAATTACAATACATTTTCACCATGTATAAACCAAGCAATATAGCCCCGTAAGAGAATATAAGTTGCATATGTCCGTTTGGTATAAAATCATTGATAAATAATCTTGTGAACCAAGGGAATAATAGATTGACAGCGCTCATTACAGTAGCGGCTAATAAATCTAGAAAGAATAGTAATCTGTGATTCTTGTAATACTTGATAAATGTTTTCAACATAATGTTCACCTCAAACGCATTATATCACAAGTAAATTATTGTAGTAAGTATAAAATAAATTTGCTATAATGGTGTTGGTGATATTATGGAAATTAATGTAAAAGATTTATTAAAAATCGATTTAAAAGATGAAGTAATTATATTTCAAACTGATACTGTTTATGGCATTGGATGTTTGTTGAACAGTAAACTGGGCGTAGACAAAATCTACAACATAAAAAAAAGAGATGGTGTAAAGCCGCTTGCTGTTTTATGTGCAAATCTTGAACAAGTAAAGAGTTTGGTTAAAGATTATGATTTGGGTGAGAAATATGGTAAGAAACATTGGCCTGGGGCATTGACTTTGATCTTTGATAAACTGGAAAGTGTTCCAGATTTTGTAACAAGTGGTTTCGATACAGTAGGCGTTAGGATTCCTAAGGATGAAATCGCACTACAAATACTCGATCATTTTGGACCTATGGCAGTTACTAGTTTGAATATTAGTACAGAACCATCTGTACTGAAATACAGTGATGCAATGACATTTTCAGACGAAGTTGATTATGTAATTGGTGGGGATGATTTATTCAACATCAGTAGCACAGTTTATGACGTTAAGAACAAAAAAACATTAAGACAAGGAGACATCTACTTATAGGAGTAGTATGTCTCTTTTTGTTTAGATATTAAACTA
>NZ_CEXEES010000050.1:0-11135 GCF_982632705.1 Candidatus Izemoplasma sp.
AATTTAGAATTTAATGCACAAATCTTAACTAAATACTTAAAAACCATAACAAAAGTTATGGCTTTTTTTATAGTTTGATTTTTCTTAACTTCAATATACTTAATATATAGAAAAGTACCCCAAATGCAATTACACTAAGTAACATTGTTAACTGGGTAAACTCATACGTACCAACTCTTACAACGAGTCCATATATATCTGCGTATTCTTGATAAGCCTCCGGTGGTGCCCCATCAAATACATATTCAATAGCACCATTCATATATATATTTCTCATAAGCGTTACTGCATGTGATGTTGGTAAAACATTCATTACATTTTGAACATTCTTCCCAAGTACTCCTATCGGGATATAAATTCCTCCTAGAAATCCAACAAAAGTTCCTACAAGCGTGCTTAGTAAACTGAATGAGTTAAATGTCTTCATATATATTGAAATATAGAAGAAGAAACTACTAAATGACATAATTGATATTAACATAACACCAATTACCTTCATAGATGCCAAAAATGGAATCCATTCTCCTCCACTTGATAATACGTATATCTGTCCAACAATGAAATTTATAGAAACCATTAAAACTGCAATAACCCATGCACTTATTAAATAACTAAGCGCTAAAATATTTCTATTGATTGGTGATGTATAAAAATCATTGATCAACCCTTTATCTCTATCATTGATCAAATTACCTAGTGCTCCAAGTGGTACAGTAATTGTAGAAACAGTTAATACTCCCGCCATGATCCAACTACTTACAAGCCAGTCTATCCCCTCTACACCTACAAACGCATCTGCGAGATTGTCTGATTGCATTTTACCTAAAAACAATACATACATTAGTATTATGATAATAACGCTAAGAAAACTAAAAAATACACTTGCTTTGTCTCTCAAGTATAGTAAAGTGTTTCTTTTAACTAGCTGATATAATATTTTCATTATTCTTCACCTAGTTTTCTACCTGTAATATTGACAAACACGTCGTCCATATCGCCACGAAGAATTTCAAATTCAGCGATATGTTTCTTGTATTTTTCTACCAATGGTAATCCATCAAAACTATTTTCTAGTTTAATATTAATTACATTGTTTGTCATATAGTACTCTATACTATCTTTATCGAGTATTTCAGATAATCCATTCTTAGGAATTATTTTTAACCTATCAGTCGAATACTTCATTCTAAGTTCTTCACTACTACCTTGGGCAATAATCTCTCCATGATCAATTACAATTACTTGATTTGCATCTAAAACTTCTTCCATGTAATGTGTTGTTAAAAATATTGTAATATTTTCCTGTGTTCTCAAATTATTGATTAATGTCCAAATGTCTTTTCTACTCTTTGGATCTAATCCAGTTGTTGGTTCATCGAGAATCAAAATCCTTGGCCAGTTTAGTAACGCTCTAGCGATATCAGTTTTACGTTTTTGTCCCCCACTTAGCTCGCCATATTTTTGGTCTAAGAACGGTTCGATTTCTAGTAGTTGATTGATTCGTTTGATCCTTGCGTAGAATGAATCTTTATCCATATTATAAAAACTAGATCTAATCAACAGATTTTCTTTTACTGTTAACAGTTTATCTAACATTTCATTCTGAAAAACAATACCTATGTTTTTTCTGATTTCATGATCATCTTTTCCAACTTCTAAACCATTTACTTTCACAGTACCACTATTCTTATCTAGCAAGGTTGCAATAATATTTATGGTTGTACTTTTCCCCGCTCCATTTGGGCCAAGAAAAGCGAAAAAAGAGTTTTCTTCAACATCAAAACTTATATTTTTTACCGCGTTTATAGAATCATAGCTTTTTACAAGATTTGTTACTTCAATTGCTTTCATATAAATCACCTTCTAATCACTATTATACTAAAAGTTCGGAAATGAAACTACAACTTTGCAAAACAATTTTCAAATTTAAAAGAGCTCTTTTTTTAAGTAGCTCTTTTAAATTTTAATTCTGAGTAATTTGTTACAATAATTGGAACAAATCATTATATAAATCCTCTACTTCTTCTTTCTCTTTATATAATTTTTGAAGTTCAATTGGATCGTATCCAAACTCTTCCATTTTTGAATCTAGTTCTTTGATTTTCAACTCTAATACTTCAAGTTCTTTATATAAATCTCTATCTGCTGTTACATTGTTTTTCACTTTTTTTGGTTTTTGTTTTTTAGGTTTAACGATTTTCTCTTCTTGTTTCATATATCTGAAGTAATCATAATCACCTTCATAATAATTGATAATTTTGTTTTCTATCTCACCAACTCTTGAGGCGATTTTCTTAATAAAATATCTATCATGTGACACGAATAAAATTGTTCCTTGGAATTCAGAAAGCATTTCTTCTAGGACTTCTCTACTATCTATATCAAGATGGTTTGTCGGTTCATCCAATATTAGAAAATTCGTTTGATTAAATGTTAGAGAACATAGTTTTAGTTTTGATTTCTCTCCTCCACTTAAAACTTTTATTCTCTTTAAAACATCATCTCTAATGAATAATGCTTTTGCTAGTTCATTCCTTGCTTCATTTTGGCCAACTCCATGCTCTCTCATAAAGTAATCAAGAATTGATAAACTATCATCTTTGAAACTTATTTCCTGTGCCAAGTATCCAAGATTTAGTTTGGTTCCCCATTTATATATTGGTTCTTCTTGTTTGTAATCTTCTAAAAGCATTTTGATTAGTGTTGTTTTCCCTGTACCATTGTTTCCAAGTATAGCCAGTCTATCCTGATAAATCATATCTAAATCTGCATTATGCAATAATTGCAAATCATCAAATGATTTTGAAATATTAAATGCTTCAAGTACTCTTTTACCAGCACGTGATGTATCAATATGTTTTAACTTCATTTTGTCATTTCCATATTTCGGTTTATCCAAACGTTCAATCTTTGAGAGTCTTTTTTCTAACTCTTTTGCTCTTTTAAACATTTTATCGCTATCTCTCATAACACCCCAGATACGATATCTCTTGATTTGTTCTTCCATTCGTTTTATCTGTCTTTGTTGTGAAAGATATACTTTTAACTCTAACAAGAATCTTCTTTCTTTCTCAATTACGTAATAACTGTAATTCCCATGAAAGACGTGAGCTTTGTAAGTACTTAGTTCAACGATTTTCTTACAAACATTATCAAGGAAGTATCTATCATGAGAAACTATTAGTACAGATCCTTTGTAATTTCTAAGATAGTTTTCCAGCCATTCAATAGATTCTAAATCTAAATGATTACTTGGTTCATCTAACATTAACAATGAAGGTTGTTCTAAAAGGATTTTCGCAAGCATAACTCGCGTTTTCTCCCCACCACTGAGTAAACTAAATCTCATTTGTCTCATATCCTCTGAGATTTTAAGCCCGGTACATACTTTGTTTATCATTGTTTCAGTGTTGTATCCATCCTGGAGTTCAAACAATTCTTGGAGTCTAGAAAATTCTTTTAGATTCTTATCTAATTCTGTGCCATTTACTTCACCAAATGTATGAGATATTTCATCCATTTGATGTTTGATTTTATATATTGCCTCAAACGATAATTCTAAAATATCAACGACCTTAACATGTTCTTCATAGTCCGGGATTTGATCTAAGTATCCTAGTTTAGATCCCTTACGAAAAGATATACTACCTTCTTGGACATTTTCTAGACCATATAGTATTTTTATAATTGTGGTTTTCCCACTTCCATTTGGACCTATCAACCCTATTCTTTCATTTGTCTTGATGTCAAAACTTATGTTTTCGAATATTAGATCTGCTCCAAATGTTTTTTTTATGTTGTTTATATTGCACTCAATCATCTTGTTCACCACACTTCATGTTTCATTATACTATTTTTCTGTGAGTTTTTGTAAATAAAAAAGAGTGAAGAATCACTCTTTTTAAATGTTTACAAATTCAATAGTCCCTATTTCTAATCCCGGTTTCGTAAACTGGATTTCGAAATGATAAAATCCTTTGGTAAGTTTTACATTTGTCACGTGTTTTGTTGTCCATTTATTACCATTTCCATTTAACTGAACATTTGTCACAAATTCATTGTTTAAAAGAATATTACATGAACTTTGAGCTAGAGGAGTTTGATCATACCTCATGTCAACTGCTATACTGAAAATTCCATTTTCTTCTACCTTTAACCATACATCTGTGTTCTCTTTGCTGTTGTGTTGAATTGGAGTATTAACTGTAGGCACTTCTTTGTGATAAGTAGTTGGAAGTATTTCTTGTGTAGTGGCTTTCACTATTTCTCTGTGGACAGAGGGACTGTTTAGAATAAATCTTAAAATATTCATTGCACTTCTTTGTAGTTCAGATACTTGTAAACTATTGTTATCAATAGACTCTTTTAGATTATCATTCAATGTATTTTTCTTTGCACCATAGTTAGTGACCACCATATATAAATCATTCTGAGAACGAATCATGTATGATACATTTTTACGACTAGATTCTCCACCGTCAACATTGTGATTCATTATCGCCCACCAGTCTGTCATTACCATACCGTCAAATCCCCATTCATTTCTGAGAATGGTAGTATTCATATCATAATTGGAAGCAGCTTGAATTCCATTAATTGGATTGTATGCAGTCATTATTGATTTTGCATTACCTTCTTTGACAGCTATCTCAAATCCTCTTAAATGGATTTCTCTTAAACATCTTTCAGATGCAACAGCATCTATATGGTTTCTTTCTTTTTCTTGATCGTTTGCGATGTAGTGTTTCAAAGTACCTTCACTTCCACCTTTTTTCATTCCAATTATTGCAGCTTTACTAAATTCTCCAGTTAATAATGGATCTTCACTGAAATACTCGAAGTTACGACCACACAATGGATGTCGATGAATATTTAATCCTGGCCCTAGTAAAGTGTCAACTTTGTTTTTATTCAATTCTTTTCCTTCATAGGTATAAAGTTCTTCCATTAAAGGAGTATTCCATGTACAAGCTAGTAAACTACCTATTGGCATTTGTGTTGCTTTATGGCCACTATCCATTCTTAATCCCGATGGACCATCAGCAGCACAAGATGATGGAATTCCATAATACCTAAGTTCTTCATATAATCCACCAAATGCCGCAGCCGTTCCTGGTGTGACAAGTGGATGACTCATCCCCTCACCACGAACTATAATCATAAGTTCTTCTAAAGACAACTGTGATGTGAATTCTTCAAGACTATTCTTTTTGTTATATACATCTAATAATTTAATTCCAAGGTCACCTTTGATAGGAATTTCTTTTGGGATATTATCCGAAATTCTTTGCTTTAGATCAATTGATCTTAGTGGTGCATTTTCATATGTTATCTGATATTGACCGTTACTCAGTTCTTTACCAGGCTTCATTCTTTTTAATTCTCTAATAGGTGCCATTGCTTCAGTCAATTGTTCAACAATTATTAAATCTTCAATTACAACTTCAGAACCTAGTTTTATGTTTCTGATACTATTCCCGTAATAAATACCATATGTACCCGCTTCTAATACGTAAGCTGATTTATGTCCTGTATAACCACCATCGTCATAACTTGCTAATTTACTGATTGGTAACTCAAGAGTAACATGTTGATAATCACCAGGAAGCAAACTTCTAGTTTTCTGAAATGCCTTTAATTCTAAACTTGGTTTTCCTAATCTACCTTGAGGCGCTTTACTATATATTTGTACAACTTCTTTTCCTGTGATCAAACCAATATTTTTTACTCTGAGTTTCAATATTACTGTATCATTTATTATAGTTTCATTCACAAGTTCAATATTGAAATCTGTGTAAGATAAACCAAATCCAAATGGATACATAACTTTATCCTTGGCAAACGTTTCAAAATATCTATAACCGACATATATATCTTCTTCATATAAATTAACCTTATCATCGCCGAAGTTATTATTCGATGGATAATCAGTGATGTTGTTGGCAATGGTTCCTGCAAGTTTTCCAGAAGGTGATTCATCTCCTGTTATAATTTCTGCTAGAGCGTTTCCACCCTCCATACCACCATGCCAAGCATATAGTATTGATGATATCTCGTTTTCATATTTTACACTGAACGACATATCAATTATGTTTCCGACATTTAAAACAATAACTACTTGATCAAAATATTTTGAGACTTTCTCAATCATATCAGATTCATCTTTCGTTATATAGTATCCACCTTCAAGCGCTTGATTGTCTTTATCTTCCCCGGCAGTTCTTCCGATAAAAATAATTGCCTTGTCCGATTTGTCTTTTGCGGATTTAACAATGTCATCTGTTAATGGCATCTCTTTTTGGAACCAAGGCTCCATAGCCCATCCTCCACCACCGTTATCAAATGGACTTTCTTTTATAAAGTTCTTGTATAGATCTACAAGTTCTTCATTTACTTTGATATTTTTGTTTTTTAAACCATCAAGTGCATTTACTGAATACAATACGTTAACTGCACCACCTGATCCTGTCCCAGATTTATAGTACTCTATGTGACAACGACCAAATAACGAAACTGATTCAGTTCTTTTTATTGGTAAAACATTATTGTTATTCTTTAATAATACGATACCTTCTGTAGCTGCTTTTCTTGAAAAAGCAGGAAATTCTTTTATTGTTGTATCTTTTTCTAAATTTTCCATATTTTCACCTCATATTATATCAAACGTATATTATCATTAAAAATGATATAAATCTATGTGTATATTGCACAAATTACCGAAAAAAAGAACGAAAACTCGTTCTTTTTATTTTATATTTATTACTACATTTCCAACTTTATGTTTTCCATATACATGTTCATGAGCTTCTTTATATTCCTCTAAGCTATACTCTTTAGCAATAACCGTTTTTAAACGTCCTTTACTTACAATTTCATTTATGGTTAATAATCGAGATATTTTCTCAGAAGTAGGAGTTCTTGTACTCTTATATTTTCCATTTGGTTTAAGTGCTTTCGATGCTTCTCTTTTCTTTGTTTTCGCCACTGTGTCAAACACCATATCATATTTCTTGGATAACGTTGTAAAATCTTCAGTTTTATAGTCTAGTGTATGTTTTGCACCTATACTCAATAGAAGTTCATGATTTTTCCTACTAGATACAGCCGTTACTTCAGCACCATAATATCTAGCTAACTGAACAGCGTAAGTCCCTACTGCACCACTTGCGCCATATATCAATATCTCATCACCCATTGACACGGTCTTATCATTTATATAATGTAACGCTGTCATTGCACCAAAAGATAATGGTGATGCTTGATTGAACGTCACACCTCTTGGAATTTCAGCCATAACTTGGTTCATATTAAGGGCTACATATTCAGCAAGGCAACCTGCTTTCATCGAATTAATATAATATATTTCGTCTCCAACTTTGTAGTTGGTTACATTTTTTCCTGTCTCTACAATTATTCCAGAACCAGTTACCCCTCTGACTTTTCTACGGGGTCCTTTGAATCCAAAAATTAGTTTCATTATGAATCCTAATCCTTTTGGAATATCCAGAGTATTGATTCTCATATCTCCACTTGCTATGTTTGCACTATGTGCTTCTACTAATATTTGATTATCTTTGATTTTCGGTTTTTTCACTTCTTCTAACGATAGTGTTTCAGCACCACCGTATCTTCTTTGTACGATTGCTTTCATTTAATACCTCCATGTTCTCTCCCTAATTTTAGTTTTATTTTCAAATTATGTCAAAGAAAAAGAACGTTAAACGTTCTTTTTAATAGTCCACTCCTGCTGCTTTAACTTTTTGTGGATCATGGCTACTACATGGCGTAACTGCAAATACCATTCCACAAGAAGGGCATTTATCTTCGAAAAATTCCATTTCGAATTTCGTTCCGCATTCACACTCAATATTTAATGCCATTGGTAAAGCACCATCACTGAATCCCATCATTCTAACTTTATCTACTGTTGCTTTTCCATTTGTAAAACTACCACTGCATCCGTCGTGCATTATAATTCCTCCTCAAAGATAATTTTTTGTCCATAACGTAGTTTGTTTCTCATAGACATCATTGTTTTATCTAATTCTTCTAATTTACCCAGTATACTTCTTTCTTCATCAGTTGTATCAATTATCTTATCGATACCACCATTGTTGATTACAATTCGTTTATCACCCATTAAAGCTAATATAGGATCATGTGTACTCATTAATACTATTTTATCTTCACTAACCAATAATTCAAGAGCTTTTTTTCTGTCAATTCCTGCATTCTCAATCTCATCAATTAAAATAATTGGTGATTTTGATAGAATCGCAGTATCTGCGATCATTAAGGCTCTACTTTGACCTCCGCTCAACTCAGTGATTGGTGTATCTTTACTAAATTCTTCACCTGCTAATTGGTTGGCTTTATCAAATATCTTTTGAATCATATCTTCTTTGTCTTCAACCATTCTACTAGATGCATGAAGATCTAGGAAATCATAAACCGATAAATCCATTACAAAATTCATATTTTGTGATAACTGTGCGACTAATTTATTAGAAGCACTAAAACGTTCATGAGGTTCTAATGTTCTACCGTTTATAAGTATTTTACGTTTTGTCGGTGTATCTTCATTGGCAGCCCATTCGATATCAGCAAGCAATCTACTTTTCCCACTACCTGTTGGACCAACAATACTGATTATTTCACCTTTACTAATTTCAATGGATTCAAATCCTTCTGGAGTTCCGTTTTTGTGGAATCCGGGGAAAATTGTTACTGTATTTTGAATTTCTTTTTCTGATACAAAATACGTACTCATTAACTCAATATATTCGACAAGACTATTAATAAATAATTCTACATTTATTGCCTTGTCTTCAATTACTTCAATATCTAAGTATTTAAAGAATTCTTCAATTGTTTTATTTTCTTTACCGATAAAAGGAATCAGGTGATCCGTAAAGAAATCTTTCGTATAAGAATGTGTAACAAATAAGTCACCAATCTTAGTTTCTAAAAGTGTATTCTTATCCATTTTTGTCACTCAAATCTATTTTTCTAACATTACCCATTTGATGTGCTTTACCAATTCTTGTTTCACCTAAACAATATGAACATAGTGCAGCAGGCATAGGATAACGTAATTTTCTACCTTCTAATGTTTCTACATGATTTTGCTCATTATATATGAATGTTGACAACTCGAATGCACCTTGACCATTTAATCCATTTACATGCATTATAGTCGCTTTAGGATTCACCGATTGAACTTTCATAGTAAATACTTCTCGCTCTGCCTGTGATACAATATCACCTTTAGTAATTACAACGATATCAGCACTTTTCAGCATTGGACCGATTTTCTTTGGTGTATTTATTCCACTTAAATTATCAATGACACAGATTGCCTTAATTTCTTTTATATAAGGGCTACAACGATTACACAACCCTGCGCTTTCTGTGATTAATACATCGACACCCTCTTTTAATCCCCACTCAACAACTTCTTCAATATTTGATACGAAGTAATGATCTGGACAAAGTGAACCACTTAATCCTTTTTTTACAGGAATTCCAAGTTTCGCAAATAATATATCATCATCAGTAAATAAGCAATCAAACTTGACTACTCCAACACTAATATCTCTTTTGATGAAATTCTCTATTGTTCTAAGTAATATAGATGTTTTCCCACTTGAAGGTGGACCTGAGACTGTTATTAAATCCATTATACATCCATCCCTTCATGGAAAATTCTCATACATTTCTCTAGAATTTCTCCAATATTATTATCATTTATATAATCCCATCCAACCCATTTGAATGTTTTGTCAGTTAAATTATTGTTTACATCTTTATGCACACTTGGGAATAATCCTCTATGTGATAGAATTTCTCCTGTTTCTTTACTCATAAACATATCTGTGATTTCTTTAATCTCTTCTTTTTTCTCTTTTTTACTAAGCATAAATATTGGAGATACAATTGCTCCATCTTCAGGCCACACAGCTTTCATAACACTTCCCGGTAACGCCATTTTTGTAAAGAAATAAGGCATAATAGAAATTGCTGGTTTAATTCTACTTCTTTTCTCTGATTTCACCATTTCAGCTGGATGCATTGATTTGATTAGAGATTTCCCTAATTTCGTTAATGCTTCTTCTCCAAATTCCTTATAAAGATGAATTAGAATTGCATTGAATAAATCGAAATCACTTACAGGTAAACTGATACTTCCTTCATAGATAGGATCTAATAAGTCACTCCAAGTTTTTGGCATTGGTCTATCCCCAAGAACTAAAGTATTTACAAGGAAAACGGCCGGTACAACAGCAATCATACTATAATCTCCATTTGGATCTTGAAGACTCATATAATCATTATTGAAATCGGTGTTATATTCCATATCTTTGTAGAAATCATCAAATACTTTTTTATCTTTGAATTTCTTCATTAAGTTCTCTTCAAAGAATAAATCAAATCCAGCACTAATATAAATATCTGCCAGATCTTTCTCTGTAGCAGTACTCACTTCTTCTTTTAACCAATCCAAACCTTCACTTGCGGCTTTTAGGTTATGGTTAATACTTCCAATATTACTTAACTCACCGAAACGTTCCATTAAAGGTATACGAACAGGACAAGGCAATAACCCTATTATGTTTATATTCCCTTCTTTTCTAACGTTTTCCATCAATGTAATATCTGTTGTGTCTGTAATTACATGCTCATTTAGCATCATAATAAAAGGATCAATTCCAATCCCTTTGTTTTTTAATACTACTTCTAAAGGTAGTTTCCCAAGTTGTTTTAAGATCATTTCATTATCTAGACCTTTAAATCCGTTTGATAGAAAGACATCTTTCAAATCAGGATATACATCTAATACTTCAATTATAGATTGTGTTTTTAGAATCATACTTGTTCAATCCCTATCACTTCAGGAACTTCAGCAATTAAAATACTCTCGATACCATCATATAATGTAACATTGATTGCGCTACATCCAACACAAGCACCTTGCATTTTCACATAAACAATTCCTTCTTTAAATTCAACAAATTCAATGTCTCCACCATCTTGTTGTAATATAAATCTTGTTTTCTCGATAACATCTTTAATCTTTTGTACTGTTTCCATTTGAATCACTCCTTTTACACGAGTATTATATTTTATATATAATA
>NZ_CEXEES010000051.1:0-312 GCF_982632705.1 Candidatus Izemoplasma sp.
GGTCTTTTTTATGTCTTCATTTAGCGATATTTTCAAATTCACTTGGAGTTTTATAATTTAGTGATGGATGTGGACGACTGTAATTAAAAAGTATATACTTTTTAATTAACATCAATAAAATATTGAACGAAAATTAGCTAGAATTTTTAATTGTCTTTAAAGAACATGTTGTTATACTTATTGAGAGTTTAAGCTGAAATGCATTATTTCAGTAATAGTATAACACCCCTCAACTGCACCCCTTGTTGGGCAGGGGTTAAACAAGGAGTTTTGAGATTGGATTGTGAATAGTAAATTGGACAGTGAAAACTG
>NZ_CEXEES010000051.1:322-10996 GCF_982632705.1 Candidatus Izemoplasma sp.
CTTCAGAATAGAGGAAGGTGATAAAATTGCGAAAGAAACGAAAAGATAGATTTACGGTTACATAAAGGGTTAGGAGGATTTCTAAATATGATTAATCCAATGGCCTGGGCTCTAATAATAAGAGCAATAATTATCAAACCTGTTTTATGGTTTATAAAGGTTGTTTTGTATTTAATGCAACTTCCTTTTAAAGGACTTAAATATGTGTGGACAATGTTTTCTTTTATTGGCAAATATATAAATTTTTTACAAAACTTTATTTCAAGTAAAAAAATGTTGACTTTATCAAGTTAAAGTATTAAAATTTATAATCATAAAATAAAAATAGGAGGGTTTTAGACTGGTGAAAAAAAGATTGAATGATCTAATGGGTTGTACTATAGAACATAAATTTTTTGGTAGTTGTAAAATCGTAGAAATTAATGATGTTGAGTGTGGGAAAATTACAGTAGAAGTATTGAAGGACAACGTATTGAAAAAGGTTATTTTTAGTTCACAGTATTTCAATGATCTAGATGATTATAATACTATTCAAGTAACTGTTAAAAAACCAAAAAATCCATTAAGAAAGTATAAGGAAGTAGATTATAGAAAGCATCGTAATCATCCCCTTGTCAAAGAAATTGAGAGAAGAGAAATGGGTTATAGAAGACCAGTTGTAAATCAGGGGGAGAATGAAGAGGATGATCAAGCTGAATAATAAGATGAATACCAAACTGATTACCAAACTGAATACTAAGTTGAATCACAAGATGAAGACAATATAAAGAATTCATTCACTCGATTGAATTCTTTTTTTATTATCTTTGAAGTATATATCCCTTTTTCTTTTCTTTTAATAATTTTTGCATGTATTGTATTTGGAATGCGGATAGTAAATTGGACACTAAAAGTTGGACACTTTACTATTTAAACGAAAGACCATCAGTAATTGATGGCCTTTTTTATGTCTTTATTTAGCGTTATTTTCAAATTCACTTGGAGTTTGATAATTAAGTGGTGCATGTGGACGACTGTAATTTAAAAAATGAATATATTCTAGGATGTATACGATAAATTAGAAGGTACAATTACTAATTGACATTATACCGATAACGGGTTATTATAGTATTGAGAGGTGATATCATGAAATATGTTGGAACTAAAGAAATATCAAATAAATGGGGTATAAATGATCGCAGAGTAAGATTGTTGTGTGAAGAAGGCCGCATCGATAGCGCTATGAAAGTTGGAAAGAGCTGGCTTATTAGAGAAGACGAGGAAAAGCCTTATGATACTAGAAGGAAAAACATTAAGAAATATATTGGATTAGAATTTGATTTTAAAACAATAGATATAATGAAAAAAGAAATTGATTCGTATAGACCTTTATCTAATTCATTAACATTAGGACTTCGTGAAAAACTAATCGTTGAATGGACATACAATAGTAATGCTATTGAAGGGAATACATTAACAATGTCTGAAACCAAAGTAGTTCTTGAAGGAATAACAATTGGAGGCAAAAGTGTGATAGAACACTTAGAAACAATTAATCATAAAGATGCTATTGTATTTCTTGAAGAAATGATTAACGAAAACGAAGATATATCTGAATGGAATATTAAGAATGTTCACTCTTTAATACTAAAAGATATAGATAATCAAAATACAGGAAAATATAGAAACGAGAATGTGATTATCAGTGGAGCAAATCATACTCCACCAAATCATACAATATTGATAGAACTTATGCAAAAACTAATGATTGAATATAGTAAAGAATGGAATGACTTTCATCCAGTTATAAAAGCTTGTTTATTACATGGAGAATTTGTTAAAATACATCCTTTTATTGATGGTAATGGTAGAACAGCAAGATTATTGATGAATTTTGAATTAATGAAATACGGATATACTCCGATTATAATAACAAAAATTAGAAGAGCTGAATACTATGATGCATTAGATTTTGCTCATACAACATTGGACTATTCCAAATTCATTAAACTTATTTCAGAATTTCTAATCGAATCTCAAATGTTATGGTTAAAAGTAATTGACTAGAAATTGTGGACGTGGATACTATTCGGGGATTCTTATCCTCAAAAAATATTCGTTTACTAAGACTTTTCAACTGATTGTCAGTTGAGAGGTCTTTTTTATCTGGTGCACATAAAATCATAGTTTATACATTGGGTAGTAGGCAATGTGGTTTTTGCTCATATTTTATACTCAAGACGTAAGTGTTTTGACTGTAGAATAAATAGGAAGAGGTTGAGAAGAACATATTGAAATCATATAAATATGAAGTTTCGAATAAACCTACAAAAAGATTAAATATTAATAAAATAGACAACAAACCATTGAAAAGGCTTCCAAAATTTGGTAAAATTTAGGGTTATAAAGGTTGCATTATACCTATTTTAAGTAATTGAACCCATATAATCCAACATTTTGGTAAAGTGAATATAGAAAGAAGAGGAAGAGTTATGAGAATATTTAAGGATCGAAATAAACAGTTAGAGTTAGAGATAGAGTTGTATCTTAATTGCTTGCAAAAAGGTGCGAATACATTTTTAGAGGGAGTTAAATCATATCTTCGAGACGAGCATGAACATTTTGATGAGCGTACAAAAATGATTAATGAAGAAGAAAAGGAAGCAGATGAACATCTAGTAAATATTAAGTATGTTCTTTTCAGATATAATTTAGTTCCAGATTTAAATGCAGATATTCTAGAACTAATGGATTCTATGGATGATATAAATGATATTGCAAAAGAAGTTCTTTTAGACTTACAAGTTATAAAACCTAAAATCGATTCATCTTTAGTTGATGACTTTGGACATATAGCAAAAAAATCAAAAAGAGCAGCTGAAACACTTATTAAGGCAGTTAGAATCTATTTCACAGAGTTCAAGACAATTGAGGATTATATTACTAAAGTAAATCTATTTGAGTCAGAAGCAGATATGTTATTACACGAGTTGAAAATCAAAATTTTTGATGATCAATTGACTGGATCTTTGAGTGAAAAGATGCTTCTTTCCAGTTTTGCAGCTGATTTTGCAAAGCTATCAGATGTGGCTGAAACAATAGCAAGTAAGTTATCTGTTTTAAGATTTAAAAGGAGTATATAATGATGTTTAGAACCAAGGAGGTGTTTGATATATGGAAGTCTTATTAATCACTGGTTTTTTCCTTTCAGCTGGTCTTTTTATGGGATGGTCACTTGGTGCTAATGATGCAGCAAATATTTTTGGAACAGCAGTAGGGACTAAGATGATACGATTTACTACAGCAGCTATAATATGTAGTATATTTGTTATACTTGGAGCAGTAGCAGGTGGTTCTGGAACTGCACATACACTTGGTAAACTTGGATCAATTGATGCAATCGCTGGAGCATTCGCAGTGTCTGCATCTGCAGCATTTACTGTTATGATGATGACCAAAAGAGGGTTGCCAGTTTCTACCTCTCAGGCAATAGTAGGTGCAATAATTGGATGGAATGTATTTGGTGGAATTCAAACAGATACTGATGTTTTAATTAAAATTACTCAAACTTGGGTATTCACACCAATACTAGCAGCTATTTTTGCTGTTGTAATCTACTTTATTGTTAAGTTTATTATTGAACACACAAGTGTTCATGTTGTAAAAATGGATAAGTATACACGATATGGGCTTCTTATTGCAGGAGCATTTGGTTCATATAGTTTAGGATCTAATAATATTGCAAATGTTATGGGTGTATTTATACAAGTTTCTCCTTTTCAAGATTTAACGATTGGAAGTATAACATTTACAGGAATTCAACAATTGTTCTTACTTGGTGGGATTGCGATTGCTATTGGTGTATTCACGTTCTCTAAAAAAGTAATGATGACGGTTGGTAATAGTATATTTAAGTTATCACCAATTAGTGCGTTTATAGTTGTTCTATCTAGTTCATTAGTATTATTTGTCTTTTCATCAGAGGGATTACACAGTTTCCTTACTTCAAACAATTTACCTGCATTTCCACTTGTTCCTGTATCACAGTCTCAAGCTGTAGTCGGATCAATAATGGGTGTTGGTCTTGCGAAGGGTGGACGAAATATAGATCTATCTAGAATTGGTAAAATTGCGACGGGATGGGTTTTAACTCCATTAATCGCATTGGTAATAACATTTATAGTATTGAATGTATTACAAAATGTATTTTTACAAACGGTGATTGGATCATAATTATAATGATAAAGATTTTGTTGATATTCTGGTTGATAAAGTTCTTAAAAATAATTAGAACAAAGAGGGTAGTAGTTTATACCCTCTTTTTTATAAGGAAACTCATATAATTAAACAGTGACTAATGCTATAATAATAATGGACCTTATTCACCATAAATAGTGAATGAAGAAAGAAGTGAGAAAATGAAAAAACAGAATTATAAGATGACTATAGCATACGATGGAACAGTATATAGAGGCTGGCAAAGATTAAAGAATGATGAAAAGTCTATACAATATAAAATTGAAAAAGTATTATCTGAACTGTATAAAACAGATATAAAAATTATTGGCTCAGGTAGAACAGATGCTGGTGTACATGCGATGTGTCAAATCGCAAATTTTCATGCGGTTAATACGTATTCCACTAAGGAAATTTATAAATACTTGAATCACTATCTTCCAGAAGACATTGCTGTTAGTGATGTAGAGATAGCACATGAGCAATTTCATTCAAGATTTAATGTTTCTAAGAAGCACTATCAATACAAAATCTGGAATGGAATTCATTCTTCTGTCTTTGATAGGAAGAATAGCTATTGGGTTAAAGAATCTTTAGATATTGAAAGAATGAAAGAAGCATCAAAACTATTAGTAGGTAAACATGATTTTGTAGGGTTCTCTACAAAAAGTAAAAAGAAAAACACAGTAAGAGAAATCTACAGCATAAACGTATCAAAAGAAGGTTCAATGATTGTTGTTGATATATTTGGAGAAGGATTCTTATACAACATGGTTAGAATTATAGTAGGTACTCTTATTGAGATAGGACAATCAAAAAAGGAATTAGATGTGATTCAAAATGTGTTTTCAAGTGGAATTCGTGAGCAAGCTGGCTATACAGTACCTGCAAAAGGATTGTGCTTAGTAAATATAACGTATAAGTAAAAATGTGATTTGGGAAATTCTTTAGTGTAATACTAAACTAGAATTTCCTTTTTTATTTGATTAAAATCATAGTATAATAACATAGAAAAGTGAAACATGGAATCGTCAATAGGTTTCAGAAAGGGGTTCAAAATGAACAAATCAAACTACAAAGAAAGTGGTGTACACGAAATACTAACAGAGAGATATAGTAATGACACAATACTACTTATTGCAACTGCAAAAGAAAACGTACCATCAGTAAGAAGTGTTGATAGTTTTTACTATGAGGATTCATTCTGGATTGTCACAGATACAAGAGCCAATTATGTTAAAGAAATTCAAAACAATAAGTACACTATGGTCTCTGATGGAGGGCATAATAGATTTTGGTGTAATGCGATTGTTGCTGGACATCCATTAGAAGAAAAAAATAAATCAATTCGTGAAGTCTACAAAAGAGTATTTAAAAATTGGTATGAGGAAGTTAACAATGAAAAACTGGATACTATTTGTTATGTAAAAGTTACTCCATATAAAGGGTATATTCATAAAGAAAAAATAGGGTACTCATTCAATATATCTGAAGATACGGTGGTTAAAAATGATATAACACATCACATTGATGTCAAACTAGACCCGTTTTGGTAAATCTGTAATATTTGGGTTATATCTACATTTGAACAGTGTAACAATAAAAAAAGCCTCAATCATTTGATTGAAGCTTTTTATTTTCTCTTTTTAGGTTTTGATATAAAGAATGATAACAACAAAGCGATAGTAGTGAAAGCAATCATCCCAATAATGGCAATCAGATAATTACCATTCAAATCATATGCAATTCCAAATGGCAGTGGACCAAGTGCGCTACCAATAACCATAAACACAGTTGCAGCACCTCGGATACTTCCCAAATGTTTTCTACCGTAATTATCTGGCCAAAATACATTTGTTGATAAAGATTGAATTGCGACTGCTAATCCATAGAATATAATAAATATAACTGCAGTCGTAAAGTTAAGAACTCCAAACATTAAGTAAAACATACTTATAATTGTCATGCTTAATGTGGTTAGAAGAACATATCTTACTTGATATTTATGAACAACCAGTTTTGACACAAAGGGCATTATAAATGCTGGAAGTGCTAAGAAACCAAGGATAAGGGCTGCCCCAGAACCTGATATTCCACGTATACCCATAAGTTTTGTAATATGGAAGGCAATACCTGTACTAAACATAGCAGGAATCATACTGATCATTCCAACAATCCAAAATTCTTTTGTTTTTATTGCCTCTTTTAATGAAAAACTTACATTATCTATTTCAAGTAAAACTGCTTTTATATTTTCTTCAGATACTGACGTATCATTCTCTATTGTTATGCCAATATCTTCTGGTTTATTTGATGTAAATACAAACACAATTGGAACGAAACCAACCAATAGGATAAGTCCCCAAACTCTCCAAGCGTTTTGCCAACCAATACTAGATATCAGCCATAAGTTCAATGATGGAACCAATAACATGGCCAACAATCCACCTATCGTAGCAACACTAAGTGCAAAAGCTCGTCGCTTTTCAAACCACTGTGGAATCAGAGTACTTGGAATTAAAGTCATAGATCCTTGTCCAAAATATCTTAATAAAAAGAATCCAAAGAACATCATATATATATTTGATACATAACTGTTAAAGAACGTGGTTAAACTAAGCATTATAGTTACAATAAGTAACATCTTTCTAACACCATATTTATCAACTGCTTTACCCATAAATACTAGTAGAGAACCACTAATTAATGTAGCTATACTATAGGCTGATGATATAAGCGTTTCAGAGAATCCAAATTCCAATAAATATACTTCCTTGAATATACCAATTGAATAGGATTGTCCAGGTGCACTTAAGAAAAACGTCATGGCACTCAATATAACAATAACCCATCCATAATAAAGACTTCTGTTAATCTTTTGAACAATAAATTTCATTATGATCACTCCAAATCTATCGTATTATAGCACACTGTTTGTTTCAGTGTAATACTTTTTTATTATTACAAGGTATCTCTGTGATATACTAGTCATATATATAGGAGGTGTTTTATGAATTATGAAGAAGGTTTAAAGAGATATGATTCTCTTTTATTGAATGCTGGATTTAATAGAAAAGGTAAAACTATGCCCTATACTTCACATAATGGACATATGTTTACTTTATATAATAAAGCAGGAGAGATGGGGATTAGATTCTCTAAAGAAAAGCAAAAAGAATACTTTTTTTAAAGTATGATACATCTTACTTTATTTCGTATGGGGCAAAGATGCAAGGGTACATTTTATTGACAGAAAACATGTTTAAAGATGAGCAATTAATAGTGCGACTGATATTGGAAAGTTATTCTTATATCGAAACACTAGAACCGAAATAAAAGAAACTAAATGAGGGAATATATATGAAGACTCTTATAATGAAAATGAGGACTAAAAAAATGGCGTATTTAATGTTACCTATTATTGCAGGTATAGCAATAACATTTCAAACTGCATTTAGTGGAAAATTAAACAAACAAGTAGGATCACTAGAGACTGTAATCTTAGTCCATCTATTTGGTTTGATTGTGGCAATAATTGTATACTTACTAAGAGGGCAAGCTACGTTTAAGTTTATGTCCAATATAAACCTATTACCAGTGATTGCTGGTTCAATGGGAGTTTTGATAATATTCTCAATATCAAGAAGTTTTGTAGTAAATGGAGCATTCACTACTATTATGATTTCAGTTATTATTCAGTTAATTATATCTAAACTTATAGATCATTTTGGTTGGCTTGGTGCAGAAAGAAATCCAATCAATCTTGCCCAGTTTATATCATTATGTATAATAATTTCTGGTGTTGTTCTATACCAGTACAATAAGTGATTGAACTTGAAGTAAGATAGAATATAGATGAAATTTAAAAGGAGTAATATTATGAAAAAAAGAAAATTAATACTTGATTGTGATCCAGGTCATGATGATGCAGTTGCAATAATCTTAGCAGGAAACAATAAGCGTTTTGATTTGCTAGGTATTACAGTTGAATCTGGTAATCAAACACTTGAGAAAACGGGTAGGAATGCACTGAATTTGTGTCAATTCTTAGAAATAGATGTTCCAGTTTGTTTAGGAGCAACCAATCCAATTATCAAAGAAGTAGAAGTTTGCGAGGCAATTCATGGAGAAACAGGATTAGACGGATATATTTTCCCTAAGTTGAGTAAGCAATTTGATAAAAGACATGGTGTAGATTTTATAGTTGAATCAATTATGAGTAGTGATGAAAAAGTAACTGTAGTAACAACTGGTCCAATGACAAATTTAGCACTAGCAATTAGAATGGAATCTAGAATACTAGATAACATAGAAGAAGTTGTTCTAATGGGTGGGAGTTATCAAAATGGGAATGTAACACCTGCGGCTGAGTTTAACATATTTTGTGATCCTGAAGCAGCTCATATAGTCTTTAATTCAAATGTTAAAGTAACAATGGTAGGGTTGGATGTTACAAGACAAGTACTAACATATCCATCAGTTATAGATAGAATGGAAAAGATTGATAATAAGGTTTCAGATATGTTTGTTAAATTGATGAGAGTATTCAACGAGAATCAGAAGAGAGTTTTTGGATTCGAAGGATCACCTCTTCATGATCCAGTAACGATTGCATATTTAATAGACCCTTCTGTATTAGAAGTAAGTTATGTAAATTGTCAAATTGACATTTCTCATAGCGCAAGTTATGGTAGAACAAACTGTGATATGTTTGGATATCTAGGATTACCAAATAACACGTATGTTGCAAAAAAGATTGATGTTGAAAAGTTTTGGGACATTATTGAGAATTCATTAAAAAGTTATTAAATTAGATGAAAAAGAGCTTTAAGCTCTTTTTTTGTGTAATAATTTGCATACTTATTTATATATGTTATAATTAAGTATATTCAAATAAGGAGGTATTATATGATTTTTGAGATAATGATATTACCGACAATTATTACTGCGATTTTATTTATGCCATTTGGTGCATTTTATTATTCTGAAAAAGGAATGGGAAAAAAATGGTTGAAGGCAATTAACAAAACATCTGACGAGATTAAAGCAGAAGATAGCAACATGGGATTACTTATGGGTGGAACAATTGTACTGAGTCTAGTAACTGTTATCCTTATCAATTTTTTAATTGCATCTTTAAATATAGATACAGTATTTGAGTTATTCCTGTTATTAGATATTGTTTATATAATTATATTAAGCACTAGATTAAAGAATTCTCTATTTGATGGGAATATGGCTTTATTCAAAGTGAATTTACTAGGTATTTTAGGTGAATTTAGTATTACCTTTGTTGTGTTTGCTATATTTATGGTGATTTAGATGAGATATACAGTGCAAGTAGTTATTAATAAAGAATTAGATTTTGTTGTAAATGAATTAAGAAGTAGAGAAGCTTCGTTTAAATGGATAAAAGGTTTAAAAAGTTTTGAGTTGATTGAGGGTAAATTAGATGAAGTGAATTCAAAGTATTTAATGGTTATTGAAAACAATGGGAAGTCACAAGAAATGGTTGAAACTATTACCGAATTTAATCCCCCAAGATCTATAACAACAGTATACGAGATGGGTTCTGTTTGGAATGAATGCGTGAATAGATTTGAGTCAAAAGAGGGAAAAACAGTTTATAGTATGGATACTACATTTAAGTTTGGATTTGTAATGAAGTTATTTATATGGATATTCAAACCAATGTTTAAAAAAGAGACTTTAAAAGGATTGCTAGCGTTTAAAGAATATTGTGAATCAGTAGACAATTGATATATACTTAAATTAAAGAGGGAGTGATAAAAAATGGATAAAAAAGAATTTAAACCAATTGCAGTTGAGTTAAAAAAAGGTAAACAGTATTTATGGTGTCAATGTGGACAAAGTAAATCACAACCATTTTGTGATGGGTCACATAAAGGTTATTTCTGTGAACCAGTTTTATTTACAGTAGATGAAGATAAGACAAGAAAACTTTGTACTTGTAAAGAATCAAATAACAAACCGTATTGCGATGGTACACACAAAAAACTTTAATTCTATAAAAGGAGAATTATATGATTAGAAGATTAAAAGTAACAATGATAACAGGTGCTATTTTAGGAGTTGTCTGTATTATTGGAGCATCTTTGAGAAATACTGAACCATTAGCAAATTACTATTTATTTGCATTTTGGTTTAATCGTTTTCTTATGGGGTTTGTATTTGGAGTAATGCCGTTTAGTAAACCTTTGAAAATGTTATTGATAAGAGGATTTATCGTAGGATTGCTTGTTTCGTTTGCATTCTATAGTGCTACTAATTTTTTAGATTTAACTGGATTCTTGGTTGGTGGGGTTTATGGTGTAATTATAGAATTTGTAGCATACAAATTTAAAAAGGAGTAATTAAATAATGAAAATAAAACTACTTAGAACTTTTTTACCAAGTAAAGACTATGAAACATCAAAGAAATTTTATAATGACCTAGGA
>NZ_CEXEES010000052.1:0-7689 GCF_982632705.1 Candidatus Izemoplasma sp.
ATAAATTGATATTTAAAAAAAGCCTAAAATATGCGATAATATACATATTGAAAAAGGAGTGTTTTACATGAACGGATTATTTATTACATTTGAGGGTCCTGAGGGATCTGGGAAAACTTCGGTTATCAATGGAATAAAGGCATACTTCGAGGATAACGCAATCGATTTTATCGCTACTAGAGAACCTGGTGGAATACGTATCGCTGAAGACATCAGAAGTATAATTTTAAACAAAGATAATGTTGAAATGGATGCTCATGCAGAAGCATTACTTTTTGCCGCGTCACGCAGTCAGCATTTCTATGAAAAAGTGAAACCAGCAATGGAACAAAACAAGGTAATATTATGTGATCGATTTATCGATTCATCACTAGCATATCAAGGACATGCTAGAGGACTTGGAATTGATAATGTATATGAGATAAACAAATTCGGTATTGGAAACATCATGCCGGACTTAACAATATTTATTGACGTGCCACCCGCAGTTGGGCTAGAACGTGTATTCAATAACATAAGAAAAATAGATCGTTTAGATTTAGAAAATTTAGAGTTCCATGAACTTGTTTATGAGGGATATATGGAAGTTGAAAAGAGATTTCCAGATCGCTTTGTAAAAGTAAACGGAGAACAAACAATAGAACAAGTAACCAAGGACACAATAGACATCATTAAAACATACTTAAAGTAGGTTGATAATATGGCATTTGAAAAACTAATAAAAGCACAACCTCAAGTCGTACAATTATTAGAAAATAGTATTAAAAAGAATCGTTTATCTCATGCATATTTATTTGAAGGTGAACGTGGAACTAAAAAATTTGAAATGGCGCAATTCTTAGCGATGCGTCTTCTTTGTACGTCTGATGATAAACCGTGTGGTGAATGTCATAACTGTAGAAGAATTAAAAACAGAACACATCCAAACGTATACGTGATAGAACCAATTAAAAACACAATAAGAAAACAACAAGTCATTGATCTACAAATAGAGTTTAGTAAAACATCTGTAGAACCAGGACCTAAAGTTTACATCATAAGAAATATCGAAAGAATTAATGTACAAGCTGCGAACAGCTTGCTTAAATTCTTAGAAGAACCAACATCACATATCCACGCAATACTAACCACAGAAAATGCAAACAGATTACTACCAACCATTATCTCTCGTTCACAAGTTGTATCATTCACATCTGTACCTGATACAATCATCAAACAAGAACTTGTAGAAGAAGGATACCCTGAAGAAACATCAAGCATCGCATCACGTTTAACAAACTCAACGACAGATGCATTTGATATTGCCTCAGGAGATTTTTTTATTGATGTAGTAGATCTTGTTAAAGATATATACAATATCATAAACAAAAATGAAGAATCAGTTATCATTTACTTTCAAGAGAATAGTAGTATAATATATCAAGATGGTGAATCGAATAATTTATTCTTATCATTAATGGTACTATACCAAAAAGACATCCTAAATTATTACATGGGTGACATGAACAATATTGTATTCAGAAATGAAATGAATACAATAGGCAGTATTGCCAAAGTAAAACCTAAAAAAAGACTGATAGACGAACTAGAACATATGCTAAGTTTACAGACAAGAATGAGCTCTTATATCAATAAGAATCTTGCTTATGACAATCTATTACTTAGTTTAGAAAAGAGGGTATCTAATGGCTAATAAAGTTGTTGGAATTAGATTTAAAGCAGTAGGAAAGAAATACTATTTTGATCCAGTAGATAATCATGTAGAAATGTTTGATAAAGTTATAGTAGAAACTATAAGAGGTATCGAACTAGGTGAAGTTATAGAAGCAGAAAAAGAAATCGCAGACAATGAGATTATTTCTACCCTAAAACCAATCCTAAGAAAAGCAAATGAAAAAGATATCGCATCATACGAAAAGAATATGGCAGACACACCACATGCCATTGAACGTATTGCACACTATATCAGAAAAAACAAACTAGAGATGAAACTTCTAGGTTGTGACTTTACACTAGACAGATCAAAAGTAATCATTTACTTTAATGCTGAAGGTAGAGTTGATTTTAGAGAACTAGTAAAAGATCTAGCCAACGAATTCAAACTACGTATTGAACTACGTCAAGTTGGAACACGTGATGGAGCTAAATTCCTTGGAGGAATTGGACCATGTGGTTATATCTTATGTTGTAATAAATTCTTGGGAGATTTTGATACAGTTAGTATCAAAATGGCTAAGAATCAAAACTTATCATTAAACCCTGTAAACATCTCAGGACTATGTGGAAAATTACTATGTTGTATTCGTTATGAAAATGACACATACACAGAACACAGAAAAACATTACCTAAAATGAACAGTCATGTAACGACACCTGA
Source organism: Candidatus Izemoplasma sp. (assembly GCF_982632705.1). Taxonomy (NCBI): domain Bacteria; kingdom Bacillati; phylum Mycoplasmatota; class Mollicutes; order Candidatus Izemoplasmatales; family Candidatus Izemoplasmataceae; genus Candidatus Izemoplasma; species Candidatus Izemoplasma sp. The sequence continues at coordinate 2,378 of NZ_CEXEES010000052.1, forward strand.
CGGTAGAGCTAAAGTAATCGCTGTAAACATTATTGATCGTTCTGTACGTGTTCTAACAGAAGAACGCGGAGTTCAAAGTTATAAGGTAGATGAACTAATCAAAATCGATTATTATGACATCAAGAAAAAACCAAACAAATCAGAGTAGGTGACAATATGGAAGTTATAAATGACTTACTTGGATATGACGGGTTAAAGATAATACAAAGACCAGACATGTTTAATTTTAGTTTAGATTCTACATTACTCGCAGACTTTGTAAGACCACTGGCTAAAACTAAAAAAATAATGGATCTTGGTACAGGTAATGCACCAATACCATTATTTTTATCATTAAAAACAAACGCATTAATCACAGGTGTTGAAATCCAAGAAGAAGTATTTGATATCGCTGTTAGAAACATAGAACTAAACAAACTAACAGATCAAATCACAATTCTAAACGACAACATCAAAGGACTATCAAGAAAGTTTGAAAACAGTGAGTTTGATATCATCACATGCAACCCACCGTTCTTCAAATTTAAAGAATCGTCTAATACAAACAAAAACGATTATAAAACAATAGCTAGACACGAAGTACTAATTACCTTAGAAGAAATCATCATCGAGGTAAAACGACTTCTAAAAACAAGAGGATCATTCTGTATGGTTCACCGTACAGAAAGAATAGAAGAAATCATTCTTCTACTAAATAAACACAACTTCACAATCAAACGTCTACGTTTTGTTTATCCAAAACAGGGAGAAAACAGTAACGCAGTTCTTATAGAAGCATCTAATAATGGTAATCCAGGATTAACATTACTAGAACCACTATACGTTCATGAAAATGGAGGATATACAAAAGAGATTAAACGAATCTTTAATTACGGACAGGAGTGATTTGATGAGACAAAAAAGTTTTCAAAACAATCAAAACACATTGTATCTTGTAGCTACCCCAATCGGTAACTTAGAAGATATTACTTTCCGCGCGATTAAAATTCTAAAAGAGGTAGACTACATATACTGCGAGGACAAACGAGTATCAAGCAAACTTCTAAATCATTTTGAGATATCAAAACCATTAAAGTCGTATCACGACTTTAATAAAATAATCAAATCAGAAGAACTAATCAACTTATTAAAAGACGGAAACAATGTAGCACTTATAAGTGATGCAGGGTACCCTCTAATAAGTGATCCAGGATATTATGTTATTAGAGAAGCAATCAAAGAGAACTTCAATGTTGTTTCAATACCAGGAGCAAACGCAGCGTTATCTGCGTTAGTTGTTTCAGGGATAGCACCACATCCATTTACGTTTTATGGGTTCTTAGATAATAAAGAAACCAAACGACTAAAAGAGTTAGAAGCATTAAAGACTCATACTGAAACATTAGTCTTTTATGAATCACCTCATCGCATATTTAAAACAATCAAATCAATGTATGAAGTGCTTGGTGAAAGAGAAGTAGTTATCGCAAGAGAACTTACTAAAAAGTTTGAAGAAATCATTAGAGGTACTACCTTATCACTACAAGACCTTGATCCATTAAAAGGTGAAATCGTAGTAATAGTTGAAGGATATAAAGAAACATTTATTGAAAGTGATTTAAGTATCTTAGAAGAGATAGACTTATATATGTCTGAGGGCATGCGCAGCTCTGATGCAATAAAGAAAACTGCGAAGAATAGAAATCTAAAGAAGAATGATGTATACCAAGACTATGTCAATTCGAAAGAATAAATACTTATAAGGAAGTGAATAACATGAAAGAAACATTTTATATAACAACACCTATATATTATCCAAGTGGGAAACTACATATCGGTAATTCATATACAACGGTTCTAACAGATACAATAAACCGTTATAAGAAACTAAGAGGATTCGATACTAGATACTTAACTGGTATGGATGAACATGGACAAAAAATTGAAACAGTAGCTATGGAGTTAAATAAAACTCCACAAGAACAAGTAGACTACTTAGCAACAGAAACGAAGAAACTATGGGACTTATTAAATATCAAATACGATGATTTCATAAGAACCACAGAACCTCGTCATGAAGTAGTAGTAGAACAAATCTTTGAACAATTGTTAAAACAAGATGATATATATTTAGGACATTACGAAGGGTATTACTGTATGAGTGATGAAGCATTCTTCACAGAGACTCAATTAGAACCCGGTCATATATGTCCGGATTGCGGAAGAAAAACTGAATTAGTAAAAGAGGAATCATACTTCCTGCGCTTAACTAAGTACGAAGATAGACTTCTTAAATTCATAGAAGACAACCCAAACTTCATTCGTCCTGCATCTAGAAAGAATGAAGTAGTAGCGTTTATTAAACAAGGACTTATCGATTTATCAGTATCCCGTACTAGCTTCTCATGGGGTGTAAAAGTACCATCTAATCCAAAACACGTAGTATATGTTTGGATTGATGCATTAAGTAACTATATAAGCGCATTAGGATATAAATCTGACAACACAGATCTATTTGATAAGTACTGGAAAGAAAACCAAGTAGTACATGTAGTAGGAAAAGATATCCTACGTTTCCACGCTATCTACTGGCCAATCATGTTGATGGCATTAGATGTACCTGTCAACTTTGAGTTATATGCTCATGGATGGTATCTAATGAAAGATGGTAAAATGTCTAAGTCTAAAGGGAAAGTAGTATACCCTGATCAACTGGTTGAAAAATACGGTTTAGATCCACTTAGATATTATCTACTAAAAGAACTACCATATTCAGGAGACGGTGTGTTTACACCTGAAGATTTCGTTGCTAGAATCAATTATGATTTAGCCAATGACTTTGGTAATTTATTAAATAGAACAATCTCAATGACAAATAAATACTTTGATGGAAATATTATCAAAGTCGAGAGTGATAAGTATAAAGACATTCAGGCAGTAACATATGGTGAAAAAAATCTTTCATTAAAAAGTCTAGGAGATTTAGAAGATGAATTAAAGGATTTGATAATAGAAACTATCGAATACTATTCTGTCGAGATGGACAAATTATCAGTTTCGAAGGCTATCCAAATTATATGGAAATTAATATCTAGTTTGAACAAATATATAGACGAAACAGCTCCATGGATATTAGCTAAGGCTGAATTTGAGGAACATAAAGTAGGATTACAGAGTGTTCTATACAATCTTGTTGAATCTTTAAGACATATTGGTATTCTATTAAAACCAATTCTATTAAACGCATCAACAGAATTGTTTACACAACTTAATATCCCTTCTGAACTTCAAACATGGGAGAGTCTAGAGTTTGGTTCTATCAATACTTTAAAAGTATCAGATAAACCAACACCAATCTTCCCTCGTCTTGATAAGAAAGAGGAAGAAGAATATATCTTTGAATTAATCAATGGTAAAAAAGAAGAAGAACCAAAACCTGAAGAACTATTCGCGAGTATTGAGGATTTTGATAAACTAGAATTTGTAGTTGGTGAAATCTTAGAATGTAAGAAACATCCAAACGCAGACAAACTACTAGTATCTCAAATCAATACAAAAGATAAAGTAAGACAAGTAGTTTCAGGAATAGCATCAAGCTATACACCTGAAGACATGGTTGGTAAAAAGGTTGTAGTAGTTAAGAACCTTAAACCAGTTGAACTACGTGGAGTACTATCAGAAGGTATGATCCTAGCAGGTAAAAGAAGAAAGAACTTTGAAGTATTAGAAGTATCTTCATTACTTCCAGGAGACAAAGTATCATAATTTAAAAGCAAGTCCAATTGGGCTTGCTTTTTTCAACATCGGTCTTCAACACCGTTGACAGATATTAATTAATTTAAGCGGAAAATGAAAAAGACCTGTAAAGCTCTTTTTCGTTATGATAGAATGACTATAATAGGATAAGGAAAATAATTGAAATGAGTGATAAAAATGAGTGAACTAAAAAAAATTATAGAACAATTTGTGAAATTCAGAGATGATAGAAATTGGAAACAATTTCATACTCCCGAGAACTTATCTAAGAGTATAGTACTAGAAGCCACAGAACTTCTAGAAAACTATCAATGGGGTAATGATCACGCTGACATGGAGAACGTAAAAGAAGAAGTAGCTGATATATTTGGATACTTGTTGCTTTTATGTGATGTATTAGACATAGACTTAATAGAAGTCACAAAAACTAAAATTGAAAAGAACAAAGAGAAGTATCCAGTGGATAAAGCATTTGGCTCTTCAAAAAAATATAATAAATTATAGCAAACACAAGGTGTTTGCTTTTTCACTGGCTTCCTCTATATTTAGGAGTATGGTATAATATTATTATATAAAGCATAAAAGGGGGATTCAAAATGGCAAAGATTACAATAGATCCAACATCACCATTTACATTTATCTTTACCGGTATATTTACAATTATAATTAGCATAGCAACAATTTCAGTTTTTTCAGAAGGAGAAATCGGAGTGGGTATCTTTTTTTTGATAATTGTCATTATGGGAATTGCTTCAACTTGGGGATATTATGATGCATATGATAGAAGTAGAAAAAGATAATTGGGAATCAAAGAATACTTTGAAGAAAACCTGGGTAGGATATTAACAACTATTGTGATTTTTATAATGATACTTTCAGTTGTTGGAATGAACAAGTCCTCTAGGGGATCAAACTGCTTTATTAAAGGAAATATTAGTTACAACGATGGAGAAAAGATTTATCACATGCCAGGACAAGAGTATTATGATGCAACAGTTCCAGAGGCGTGTTTTGATTCCGAGTACGAAGCTAGAGAAGCGGGATACATAAAGAGTTACAGGTAGGGGTGCAAAATGGCAACATATAAAGAGATTCAAATCTATATTAAGGATAATTATGGAGTATCAGTAAAATCATGTTGGATAGCTGATATGAAAGATAAACACAATTTATTGACTAGAATATCAGCAAATAGAATTTCCGTTAATAGAAGACTACACCCATGTCCTGACAGACATAAGGTTAAATTAGAAACTGCATTTAGATATTTTAGAATGATTTAAAATTCACCTAAAAGATTTGGAAGTCACTTGCTGACTTCTTTTCTTTTGTGATATAATATTATTGAGGAAAAGGGATAAATCTGAGACAAACATATCCCTTTGGTATGTTTTTTATTTTGGGAAGGATAAAATGATGAAAAAATTATTACTAGCTTTAACAATGATTTTTGCTTTAAGTGCATGTGGGGAAGAAGAAACACCTACTCCAGATGTAGATACAACAGCTCCAGTAATTTCTTATACAGGAGATTTAGAGTTTGATTTAGAGTATGGAGTTACTGATTTTGATTTACC
>NZ_CEXEES010000052.1:7789-10959 GCF_982632705.1 Candidatus Izemoplasma sp.
ATACAGGAGATTTAGAGTTTGATTTAGAGTATGGAGTTACTGATTTTGATTTACCGGTGAATGCAACAGTATCTGATGATACAGATGATAGTCCAACTGTTGTGCATATACATGATATCAATTTTGATGTTTTAGGAGAATATACATTTACCATTCAAGCGAATGACGATTCAGATAATGTAAGTACGATTGATATTACAGTGAATATAGTCGATACTGAAGCACCAGTAATAACAGGTGTTGTAAATGGTTCATCTACAATCGAAGCTGGTATAGTATTTGACATAGTAACGGGTACAGTTGAAGATAACTATGATGTTAATAAAAACGCTACAGTTGTTTCGAATTTAGATTCTGATGTACCAGGTGTTTATACAGTAACTTGGTCTGGAACAGATAGTTCTGGAAACGAAGCTGTAGATGTTGTTTGGACGATTACAGTAGAAGATACAACAATACCAGTAATTACTAATATAGATGATGTGACAATTTCTATAGAATATGGGACAGGGTATGAGTTAATTGCTCCACTTGTAACTGATAACTCTAGTGAAGAAGTCACTACATCTGTTGAATCTAACATAAATGTAGATGTACTTGGAACATATACCGTTACATATTCTGCAGTTGATTCATCAGGAAATGAAGCTGTTGACAAAATTCTAACTGTAAACGTTGTCGATACACAAGCACCTGTACTAGATATATTTGGAACAATTAGTTATACAATAGGTGATGGGTTCCCTGGTATAGATAACATAGTAACTGCAATCGATGATTATGACGGTGACGTTATTGATTCTATTACATATGATTTTAATATTGAGAATTTCTTACTACCTGGGGAGTATGCATTAACACTGACTGTTACAGATAGTTCAGGAAATGAAACATCTGGAGATATAACTGTGAATGCAGTGATAGAATTAGTTGGATTAGATAGTGAAGAATTAGACATGATCCTGAATCTATCAAATACATTTAGTCATGTTCCTCCATCAATCATCTACACAAACATTGGAGTACATAATGGGTTAGTACCAAATGTTGGTGCAGGTGGAAATGGTTATATGGAAGATGGAGATATTATATATTTTACAGACTTCAATCAAGTAACATCTGACAAGTTCTTAGATGTTGTTAATACATATAACGGATCTTATGGAGATATAAGTGGATACTTAGCTGCAATCTTGCCAGCCCTTACAAGTATAACTGATTTTGATACTGAGTATGAAGCAGGTGGATTTACTTTCTCATTAGCCAAAAACACTGAATCTCAATACGTAGTGAATGCTACGGGTACAGTTTTAGGAGAAGTAGTGGTGTTTGAAATTACAATCGATAAACTTGGTATACTAGGTGAGTTCGAATACAATATAGCATTCAGTACTTCATTCGCAGCATGGGATTACACAATTGTTAGAAACCTTTCTAATGTTGTCTCACTTCAAGAAGTGAAGACTATAGAAGTGAATGGAGTGAGTGTTACATACTTGAACTCGTATACATTTGAAGATGATGGAATCCAAGGATACAGTTTTAAAGATGAAGCAAGTATGGTAAGAAGAATATATTTTGAAACGTATGAAGACTATACAAGTTTATTTTATGAAAACGACTTAACAGGAAGTATCAATATTCAGGTTTTAGATGCTAATTATGAATTAATATTTGAGTATGAAGACTTTACACCAAATAGTCCTCTTGGTACAACAAAAGCAAGATGGTTCCTAACTCAGTTTTCTGGTATAAACCAAATTGAATTAGAGGAATCTGGTTTTGTATTTACTACAAGAGAATACACTATAAATGGTACTCAAACTTTTGATGAAGATGTACTAGGTAAAATTGAGGTTAAGAACTATAAGGTAGTGGAGTATGATTCGTTATCAGAAGAATATACTGAACTAGTATCACCTACATGGGTTTTAAGAATCGATGGAGAATGGGCAACTGATCAGACTGATTTACTTAGCCCACATCCAGTATTTACTGAAAACTTCAGTGTTGATGTTGAAACTGTTATAGGAAACTTAGAAACAAACAAAGACGCTCTTGGTATTTTAGAAATTCCTGCGTGGGCTCTAACCAAGCAAGATATTCTTGATTATATAAACGAGTAATTATAATGAATAAAAACAATAAAAAGAAAAGTAACAGTTGGATGTTTCTAGTAATTATATTTGTCATTTTATTAGCTACAAAACCAGATAGCCAAGATTTTAAAGAACATCTCACTGAAGAAATGACCACTGGGAACATCGTTGAAGATTTGTTTCTTGAGTCCTTTGTTAATTTAGCAGTTGAGACTTTATCTGAGGAAGATGATTATATTATATTTACAGTTACAACTTTTACTGATTTTGATGGTACCACGCACAAGTATTTCGGTATTGCAGGTACATTTATTGAAATAGGATAACATTAAAAGGACCAGATATATGGTCCTTTTTTAATCCTTATTTGTATAAATAAAACAAATAGATTAAAATATATATAGAGGTGATTCTGTGATAGACATTCCAAATCAATTTAGTAAGAATTTTGGTGTAATGAATGATAAAGACTTTTTAAGACTGCAATCAATAAATGTATTGATTGTTGGTGTTGGTGGTCTTGGTGGAAATGTATCTAATCTATTAACTCGTTTAGGAGTTAAAAACCTATCACTAGTTGATTATGATACATTTGATGAATCAAATCTAAATAGACAATTGTTTTCAAATAAAAACACAATTGGTAAATACAAGGTTGATATATTAAAGAAAGAATTGTTAGATATAAACAATGATGTGAATATCGAGAATCACACAGACAAAATTCAAAATATTGATCCAGATATTCTTTTAAAATTCGATTACATAATAGACGCAGTAGACAACCCAAAAACAAAGATATACATTTCAGAACTTGGTTCTAAACTAGATATCCCTGTGTTACACGGTGCTTGTGCTGGGTGGTACGGACAGATTGGTTGGATACTTCCAGGATGTAATCTGATTAAAGATACGTATCAAGATAATGAAGCAGGATTAGAATCAGAATTACATAATCCATCATTTACTCCAGCTGCCACAGCTTCTTATATGGTATCAGAGTTTTTAAAGATGATTCAAGGTTCTGATCAAACAACAATAAACAAACTACTATTAATAGACTTACTAAGT
>NZ_CEXEES010000053.1:0-10938 GCF_982632705.1 Candidatus Izemoplasma sp.
ATCAAGTAATATTATAATTTAAAATGTATATAATTTACCATTGTTTATAATAATATTTCAACAATTATAAATAACAAAATATAAAGTAAGCACTTTCAAGATAATAATGAAAATATGCTTAAATAAAGAAAATAAAAAAAATGATATAACACACCCTTTCAAGGTCTTTATTAAGACGTAAAATAGTATTTATAAAAACTATTATTAAGTATGTTGAAATTCGTTTACAACTTCTTATTGCGAGTGGTAATATTAAGTGTCAAAAAAAGTAATTTGAAAAATGAACTATTACAAGTTAGCATAAAAGTATAAGTGTTAGTCTGAAAGGAGTATGTTATGAGTAATGTAAATTTAAATATGAACGAGTTAGATAAGGATTTACTTTTGGAATTAGATCAGTACATTAAGAATACTGAGGATCCAAATGGTAGCCTAATCAATATTCTTCACAGAGCACAAAATCTGTTTGGGTATTTACCACACAATCTGCAACTGTATATCTCAAGAAAAGTTGGGGTTGATGCTGCTAGAGTAAATGGGGTTGTAAGTTTTTATTCTTACTTCACTGAAAAGAAAACTGGTAAACATGTAATCAGTTTATGTATGGGTACAGCCTGTTATGTTAAAGGATCTGAGAAAGTCCTTCATAAACTACTAAAAACATTGGATGTACAAAAGAATGAAGTAACTAAAGATGAGTTATTTACAGTAAGAGATGTTCGTTGTATTGGAGCGTGTGGTTTAGCACCAGTAATGACTGTTGGTGAAAAAGTATACGGTCATGTAAAAGAGAACATGGTTGAAGGTATTTTAGATAATTATCGAGGTGAAAATAATGGCAATTAAAAGTTTAGATGAACTAAGAAAATTACGTGCATCATTACAAGAGTCTGTTGAACTTAGAGAAAAAGGTGAATCTACTAGTGGTATTACTGAGATATTAATCGGTATGGGTACTTGTGGAATTGCTGCAGGAGCAAGAGACACTTTTAATGAGTTACTAAATATAATTGAAGAGAAAAAATTAAACAAAGTAAAAGTTATTAGCGTTGGTTGTCTTGGACAATGTTCACTTGAACCAACTATTCAAGTGAACATGCCAGGTCGCGAACCGTTAATATATGGAAAAATAACTGAAAACAGAGTATCTGAATTGGTTGAGAAGGTAATTATCAAAGAAGGTTATCTTGATGAAAACTTACTAATCGCTTCATTTACAAAAGTTGAGGTGAAATAATGAAAGAACGTATAACATTATTGGTTTGTGGTGGTACAGGTTGTATCGCTTCTGATTCAAACGAAATGGTTACTCAATTAAAATCAAGAATCAAAGAACTAAACATGGAAAATGAAGTTACAATAATCAAAACAGGTTGTTTTGGATTTTGTGGACAAGGGCCAATTATTAAGGTTCAACCAGATAACGTATTCTATGTAAAAGTTAAATTAGATGATATTGAAGAAATAATAACAGAACACATCGTAAAAGGTCGTGTTGTCGAAAGATTATTATTTGATGATCCTAAAGACAATAAAAAAGTAAAAGAACATAAAAATATGGACTTCTACAAAAAACAAATGAGAATAGCATTAAGAAACTGTGGATTCATTAACCCTGAAGACATCAGTGAATATATAGCTGTTAGAGGATATGAAGCATTGGCTATCGTCCTATCTGAAAACTCTCCTGAAGAAGTAGTTAAAATTATGAAAGATTCAAAACTTCGTGGTAGAGGAGGCGGAGGGTTCCCTACAGGATTAAAATGGGAGCTTACTGCAAAACAAGCTGAACCTGAAAAATATGTAATTTGTAACGCTGATGAAGGAGATCCAGGAGCATTCATGGACCGTTCAATATTAGAAGGTGACCCTCATTCAGTATTAGAAGCAATGGCAATTGCAGGATTCGCTATGGGAGCAAACACAGGTATTGTTTATATTAGAGCTGAGTACCCACTTGCAATCCATAGATTAGAAACTGCTATCAAACAAGCTAGAGAATATAATTTCCTAGGAAAAGATTTATTTGGATCAGGATTTGATTTCGACATCGAAATCAGATTAGGTGCAGGTGCATTTGTATGTGGTGAAGAAACTGCATTAATTAATTCTATCGAAGGACACCGTGGTGAACCTCGTAAAAAACCTCCTTTCCCTAGTGAGCAAGGATATAAAAACAAACCAACATCTGTAAATAATGTTGAAACATTTGCTAATATTCCTTCTATCATCTTAAATGGTGCAGAATGGTTTAGTAGTATCGGAACAGAAAACAGTAAGGGTACAAAAGTATTTGCCTTAGCTGGAAAAATAAATAACATTGGACTTGTTGAAGTTCCTATGGGAACTACACTAAGAGAAATCGTATTTGATATTGGTGGAGGAATTATCGATGGTAAAGACTTCAAAGCAGTACAAACTGGTGGACCTAGTGGTGGAGTTATCACAAAAGAACATTTAGATACTCCTATTGATTATGAATCATTAAAATCTATTGGTTCTATGATGGGTTCTGGTGGAATGATCGTATTAGATGAAGATGATGATATGGTTGAAATCTCAAAATTCTATTTAGATTTCACTCAAGATGAATCATGTGGTAAATGTACTCCATGTAGAATTGGTACAAAACGTATGTTTGAAATATTAGAACGTCTAACAAACTTAGAAGGTTGTCCTGAGGATTTAGATATCTTAGAAGACTTAGCACATAATATTAAAAACAGTAGTTTATGTGGACTAGGGCAATCTGCTCCTAATCCTGTATTATCTACACTTCACTTCTTTAGAGAAGAATACGAGGCATATGCTAATAGAACAATCAAAAAATCATATAAAATCATTGAGGATAAATGTATAGGATGTACAAAATGTAGTAGAGTTTGTCCTGTAGAATGTATTACTGGAAAAGTAAAAGTACCTCATATTATCGACGAAAGTGCTTGTATTGCATGTGGAGCTTGCTTTGACGCTTGCCGTTTTGATGCAATCACTAAGCCTTAGGAGGATTCATAATGAATAATATTAATATTAAAATAAATGATAAAGAACTTAGTGTTCCTGAGGGAACAACAATACTTGAAGCTTCTAGACAAGTTGGAGTAGATATCCCTACTTTATGTCACTTAGAACTACCAGATTTCGGTGTAGTAAACAAAGTTGCTTCATGTAGAGTATGTGTTGTTGAAATCGAAGGTCGTTCTGCGTTATCTCCATCATGTGCTGAAAAAGTATATGAAGGTATGACTGTAAAAACAGATAGTCTAAAAGCAATCAATGCTCGTAGATCAAACTTAGAGTTATTATTAAGTAATCACCCATTTGAATGTTTAACTTGTCAAAAGAACTTAGATTGTGAATTACAATCTCTTGCCGAAGAATTAAACATTAGAGAAATACATGCAAAAGGTATCAAAATGGATTACCCATTAGATATCACTTCAAATAGTATCGTGAAAGATCCTAACAAATGTGTTATGTGTAGACGTTGCGAAACAATGTGTAACGAAGTTCAAACTGTTGGTGTGCTTAGCGCAATCAAACGTGGATTTGATGTTGTTGTTGCTCCTGCATTCAATTTAGATATGGTAGATACATCTTGTACATACTGTGGACAATGTGTTGCTGTATGTCCTACTGCTGCTCTTACAGAAAGAAATGACACTTCAAGAGTATGGAGAGCATTATCAAGAGAGCGTAACCATGTAGTAGTTCAAGTTGCTCCTGCTGTTCGTGTTGCGATTGGTGAGATGTTTGGATTAGAACCAGGTACTATTAGTACTGGTAAATTAGTTACTGCATTAAGAAGACTTGGATTCAACGCAGTGTTTGATACTAACTTTGGTGCAGATTTAACAATTATGGAAGAAGCAAGAGAACTTGTTCATAGAATCGAGAACAATGGAACATTACCAATGCTAACATCTTGTTGTCCAGCATGGGTTAAATTCTTTGAACATCAATTCCCTGAATTATTAGATGTTCCTTCAACTTGTAAATCTCCACAAACAATGTTAGGTGCCATTGCAAAAACATATTACGCTGAAAAAATGGATATTGATGTAAGAAACTTAAAAGTAGTTTCTATCATGCCTTGTGTTGCTAAAAAAGCAGAATCTGCAAGAACTGAACTTTCTAAAGAAGAAGAGTTACATGTAGACTATGTATTATCTACACGTGAGTTTGGTCATATGATCAAAGAAGCTGGAATTGATTTCACAAATCTAGACGATGGTGAATTTGATAGTATCTTAGGAGAATCAACTGGTGCTGGTGCAATATTCGGTACGACTGGTGGAGTTATAGAAGCTGCTGCTCGTACTGCATATGAATTAATCACAGGTGAAACTCTTGAAAGAATTGAATTTGAACAATTAAGAGGATTAGAAGGAATACGTGAAGCAACAGTTACAATTGGAGATTTAGATCTTAAAATTGGTATTGCTCACGGTCTTGGAAATGCTCGTAAATTATTAGAAGATATTAAAGCTGGTAAAGCTAATTTCCACGCTATTGAAATCATGGCTTGTCCTGGTGGATGTATTGGTGGTGGTGGACAACCTTATCACCATGGTGACGAGAATGTTATTAAGAAACGCCAAGCTGCAATCTATGAAATTGACAAAGCTACACCAAGAAGAAAGTCACATGAAAATGAAATGGTATTAAAACTATATGATGATTACCTAGGAGAACCATATGGTAAAAAAGCACATGAATTACTTCATACATGTTATGTACCAGGAGAAAAAATATAAAATAAAGGGACCTCAAAAAGGTCCTTTTTTATTTTGTGTAAATAAAAAGAACGACTATGTCGTTCGATCCATTATGTCAGATTAATAAAGGCCCCTATCCCAAAGAAATTCTTTCCTAGCAATTAGCCATTTACCTCAGCACCCGTTCTTAATCCGTCCCTGTTTTCATCCATAAATATTATCGCTCAAAATCCATTAAAAAACAAGACCCTACTGTTATTTTACAAGAACAGTAAAACCTCGTTTAAATGTCATTTTTATATGTTTGTAAACGTTTTAAGGTGAAAAGCACCTTCTAATTTATAGTTTTTGTAAAATTCTCTTATGTTGTAAAAAGCTTTCTGCCACTTCCATCGCTTTTTTGTACTGTCTTTTAGTATGATAAAAATCAAGTAGATAGTTGTAGGCAATTCCAATTACATCTTGATCGTTATTTTCCACTGCACGATCACACAATTCATTCACTGTTTCTAAGTACTCTTCTTCATCATATAGAGCAGGGATTTTATGCATAGCCTGCATCTTGATAAACTTAGGAACTTTGTAATGTCTTTTCACTTCAGGATATTCCATGATTTCTCCATAAAGTTTAAGCATCTTACTAATTTGATTTTGTACTCTTGCCAATTTAAATCTATGTAACGCCACTGGGATTGATTCCTGATTCGGCATTTTGTCTATCGTTTCTTCAGCTTTAGTATATTCTTTTGCTCGAATTTGTACTGCAGCTTCAATCAAAAGACATTCTTCGATTAAATCGACCATATTGAATTTATTTGCGAATTGTCTCACTTGACTTAGAATTCTTTCAATATCTTCAGTTTTATTGATTACATAGTATATTCTAGCAATTTGAAGTTTCGTTTGCATCGATCTTAAATAAATAGTTCTAGCTTCAAATTCACTTATTATCTCTTTTGCAATCTTATATGCATCCATGAATTGATACTGTCTCACTTTTGCCACAACAAGATATTGTTTGACGAAAACATCATATTCTTTGTTTCCAATTCCCAATGCGTTGTTAAAGTTTATTAAAGATTTATTGTATCTTTCATTATTCAAGTGGTTTAAACCTTGGATATAATTGAATAATTGAGTTTGAACAGGGTTAAAGAACTCAATCATTTTGCTGTAGTGATCAAGAACTTTCTCTATATCAGTATCTTGTTTATTTGTTTGTGCAAAGTATAGATACTTCACAATAATATAATTGATTAATTGAGGACTATACATATATTGTTCTTCTTTATTATGAAGTTCATTATATACATCTTTTGCATCTTCATACTCCTGGTTAATAAGAGCAACCATCATCTTAACACTTAAATCTGTCATATTATTCAATAAATCTTCAGAATCATAAAATTCTAGTTCTAATGCATTAAGGATATCTCTTAATGTATCACTTGCTGGAGATTGCTTCCCTTTTTCAATATTACTGATTAAAGTATGAGATATTTTTGTTATATCTGATAAATCTCTTAGAGACAATCCAAGTTCCATTCTTTTTGATCTAATAACGATTCCTAGCACTTTTAAATTGTCTTTAGTATATACGTGTTTTGTAACCATACTATCACCCAAATACTATTTTACTATAAATTGACAATATATCATAATAAATAAAAAACACTTCGTTAGAAGTGTTTTTATAGCATTTCACTGATTGTCTTTGCTTGCATATGAAGTGGTAAGTAATCTGGCCCTCCAGCTTTACTATCTGTACCACTCATGTTGAATCCTCCAAATGGATGATATCCAACAATTGCACCTGTACATTTTCTATTTAAATATAAATTTCCAACATGGAAATCTTCTTTTGCCATTTCTAGATGCATTCTATTTTGAGAGATAACAGCACCTGTTAACCCGTACTCAGTATTGTTAGCAACTTCTAAAGCTTCTTCAAAAGTTTTTACTTTTGTCATCGCCAATACAGGTCCAAATACCTCTTCTTGCATTAATCTTGATTGCGGATCTAGATCAATGAATACCGTTGGTTCCACAAAGAACCCTTTTGAATCATCTGCTGTTCCACCGGTTAATAGTTTACCTTCTTCTTTACCTACTTCGATGTATTTCTTAACTTTATCAAATGCTTTATCATCATTAAGTGGACCCATAAAATTATTGAAATCCGTTGGGTTCCCCATTGTTAGTTCTTCTGTTAACACTTTTACTCTTTCTACAACGTCCTCGTATATATCTTCATGGATTATTGCTCTTGAACATGCACTGCATTTTTGTCCGCTAAATCCAAATGCTGATTTAACTATTGATTCAGCTGCAAATTCTACGTTTGCACTGTTATCAACAACAATTGCATCTTTCCCACCCATTTCAGCTATTACTCTTTTCAACCAGATTTGCCCTGGTCTTGTTTTAGCTGCTTCTGCGTAAATTGTTTGTCCTACTAATTTGCTACCTGTGAATGATACAAATCTTGTTTTAGGATGTTGAACAATAAATTCACCAATTTCAGGTCCATCACCTGGTATAAAGTTCACTACACCATTTGGTAGACCAGCTTCTTCTAACACTTCCATAAATTTATATGCGATAACCTGTGTTGTTATTGCTGGTTTTAATAATACTGTGTTCCCACCAACGACTGCTGCTGTTGTCATTCCTGCTAATATTGCAAGTGGGAAGTTCCAAGGAGTAATAACTGCTGCTACTCCAAGTGGAATATACTTAAATACATTACGTTCAATGTTTCTTCTTGATTTTGTTTTTTTGTCACTCTCTTCTAATTGAAGCATTTGACGTCCATAATACTCAAGAAAATCTATTGCTTCAGCAGTGTCTGCGTCAGCTTCTGGCCAAGGTTTACCTGCTTCTTTAGTCATTAATGCGCTAAACTCATATTTTCTTTTTCTTATAATTGCTGCTGCTTTAAATAGTACATCAGCTCTAGTAGACGCTTTTACTTTTTTCCATTCTTCAAATCTCTTAAGAGCAACTTCCATTGCTAATTTTGCATTTTCTAATGTTGCCTGATGAATATTCCCAACTACTTTTGCTTTATCTGCTGGATTTACTGATACATAGATATTTCCAGTCTCAATTCTTTCACCATCAATAATAATCGGGTATGTTTCTCCCATATATGACTCTACAAGGTTTAATGCATCTTGATACTTAGATAATACTTCTTTGTTAGTAAAATCTAATAAGGGTTCTGTTTTATAACTATATACTCCCATATATATCTCCTTTTCTATACTACGTTTGTTTCGTAGGATTGTAAATCTTGATTTTTGAATCTATCTATGTGTAATTTCTCGATATCTGTTGTTGGTGTTTCTTTAAGAATGATTTCACTTAGTAGTAATCCTGTCACTGGAGCAAACATAAATCCATGCCCGCTAAATCCAACAGCCATGTAATATCCATCACATTGATCGGTATCACTAATGATGGGTTGTCTATCTGGAGTTATATTATAACTTCCACCCCATTGTCTAACAACTCTTAATTCTCCAAGTGGAGGTAATAGATTCACAGCGGTTTTAGCCATTTCATCTAAGAAATCGTGTGTACTTCCAATATCATGGTTGTGAAGAGCTAGTGGGTTACTTCTACCCATAATGAAACTCCCATGTGGTACTTGCTGGCAATATATATTTTTACTGAAACTAATTACCATTGGTCCTTGGATTTTTTCTGTTGGCTCTGTTACAAGTATTTCGTGATTTTCACTATATACAGGTATTTCAACATCTGCCATTAACCCAACTTCTTTACTGTATCCACCAGCTGCGTTAACAACTTTACTGGTTTCAACTTCATGATGTTCTGTGATAACCTTTTTGATTACTTTATTCTCTATTACTATTTCTTTTACTTTTTCTTCATAATAAAATTTGACACCTAGTTTTTTTGCAGCTTGATAATACGCATCAGTCATTAAGAATGGGTTGAGATGTCCATCTGTAGGACAAAAAGTAGCACTCACAACTTCTTCAATATTTAAATGCGGAACTATTTCAAGTGCTTCTTTAGGTGATAATTTTACAGTAGGAATTCCGACACTATTTTGAAGTGCGACGTTCTTCTTACTCATCTCGTCTTCTTTTTTGGTTGTTGATACAACCAGATAACCTTCTTGCTTAAACTCTACATTTCTATGATAATTCAATGTTTCTTGAGCTGTTTCAAAGAAATCAACGCTCATCTTTGCAAGTTTACAGTTCATCAGTGTTCCCCACTGTTGTCTAACACCAGCTCCACAACGTCCAGTTGCTCCGCCAGTCATGTAATTATCATCGAAAACTACTATATCTTTCATACCTTTTTTCGCTAAATTGTATGCAATACTAACACCACTAATTCCACCACCAATTATTACTATATTAGCTTTCATCGGCATTCTCCACTATAGATTTTAATTTTACACCCGTGATTAAAGGTCTAACCTTTTGTGTTTTTACTTCTGATAATGGTATTTTTAGGAATTTAGCGACTTCCCTTTGAACTAGTAAATTACATGTATTGCCTTGGCATGCTCCCATACCAACTCTTAATATGCGTTTTATTTCTTCTAAAGAAGTAAACCCTTCATCTAAAACATCATGTAGATCTTGTAAACTAATATCTTCACATCTACAAATCATTATATTTTGCTTATTCATGGTTTCCTCCTTATAGTAACGAATTCATGGAGAAATTCTTTTTGCACTTTCACTTCAATCAAAGCTGTTTTATCATATTTCTCATTTATAGATACTTTTATGATTTCTACTTCTGTAATAATATCACCATTACGATTTATCCCGTTCCAATGTTCCCCTTTTATTGGATAAGGAACAAACTCATACGGTATTTTGAATCGTAAATGATCATCATGCTCTTCCACAGTAATTATTGCAAGTCCTGGGCAACTATAAACACAGATACCACAACCTATGCAGTTATTGAAGTCAACTTTAGGTGGCGTGTTAATATCTTCACCTATATGAATTGCATTGAATGGACAACTTGTACTGCATGGATTACATGGAATCTCTTCGTAACATTCAGTTATTGCCTTATGCTTTTTTAAATGATTATTCTCTGGGAATCTTGATTTAACTTGTTCTAAGGTTGGAACGCCTGTCTTATTTAACATTTGTTTCACCTCTCAACTCTTCTAATCCTTCAAGTGTTCTGACACCAAATGGTCCTGAACGAAGATTGTGAAGTTGTCTGTTATAATCATCATAGAGATTTTCAAAGTTATGATGTTTGCTTCCTAATCTTTCACTGACCAGTAGTCCAGTTAGGTACCCTTCCACAATGGCACTACTTGCTTCTTCTACACCACAAACATCACCTGCAACATAAATGTTTTTTATTGTAGTTTCGTGGTGATGATCTATGACTGGAACAAGTCCACCAAGTTTTGTTATGTATTTCATTTCAGCTCCCAACATGCTTAATAGATTGCCCATAGGACTTAGTCCTACACTGATACATAATGAATCAGTTTCAATCTCGAAATCAGAACCATCAATAAAATCCCAATTATCATCAAGTTTGCTCACAACTATTTTTTCTAACTTATCTTTTCCCACTGCTTTTTTGATTGAGTGTTTTGTAAGTATATCGACTCCTAATCTTTTGAGTTTAGAAGCGTGAACTTTGTATCCTCCAATTAATGGAGAAGCCTCTAATACCTTTAATACTTTAACACCAGCTTGTAGTAATTGATAACTAACAATAAGACCAATGTTCCCTGAGCCAATCATTACTACTTTATCTCCTGGTAAAACACCATGCACATTCATCAATGTTTGCACTGCACCAGCACCATAAATCCCCGGTAAATCATTGTTTTCAAAAGTTAAGAATTTTTCACTTGCTCCTGTTGCAATAATTAAAGCATCAAATGTTAACTTTGAATATTTTTCACCTTTTAGTATAGTTAGTACTTTGTCTGAATAAATACCAACTACAGTTGTATTTTTCATCACAGTAATCATACTATCATTCTTTTTTACATCATTTATTAGTATTTTTGCGATATTAATCCCTCTTGTTTTTGCATACTGTTTCTCTGATCCAAAAAACATGTGTGTTTGCTTGACCAGTTGTCCGCCCAATTTAAAATCTCTTTCAATAATAAGTGATTCTACACCACTCTCAGCAGCGATTTTTGCAGCACTTAATCCCGCAGGTCCACCACCAACAATTATCA
>NZ_CEXEES010000054.1:0-10898 GCF_982632705.1 Candidatus Izemoplasma sp.
AGTATTAATCATATAACGGAGGATTTATTAAAATGAACTTAAAAGACTATATAGCAAACGTACCAAATTTCCCAATCGAAGGGATTCAATTCAAAGACATTACGCCTTTAATAGGTGATGGAAAAGCATTCCAACATGCAACAAACTTATTTGTAGATTACACAAAAGAAGTTGGAGCTGACTTAATTGTTGGTCCTGATGCACGTGGATTCATCTTCGGATGTCCAGTTGCAACACAACTAGGAATAGGATTTATCCCAGTTCGTAAACCAGGGAAACTTCCACGAGAAGTAATTTCATTCAAATATGACTTAGAATATGGAAGTAACGAATTATGTCTTCATAAAGGAGATATCAAACCTGGATCTAGAGTATTAATCATTGATGATTTACTTGCTACAGGTGGAACTATCGAAGCAACTATCGCTCTAGTAGAGCAATCAGGAGCTGAAGTAGTAGGTATCGCATTCTTAGTTGAATTAGAAGACCTAAACGGAAGAAGACTATTAGATAAATACAACGTATTATCACTTATGAAATATTAGTGAGGTGATGTCATGAACACACTTGATTACACATTACTTGAAGACAACCTTAACAAGTACATAAAAAAACAAGAGCATCTTTTATTAATTAAAGATGCCTTTTACTATGCTAAGGAAATGCACGAAGGACAAGAGCGTAAATCAGGTGAACCATACATCGTACATCCACTTGATGTAGCCATCACATTAGCAGAATACCAAACAGACCCAATCACAATCATCGCAGGACTTCTACACGATGTAATCGAAGACACAGAAGCAACATTCGAAGACATTGTAGAGAAATACGGAGAAGAAGTTGCGTTAGTTGTTGAAGGTGTTACAAAATTAAAACAATACAAATTCAAAGGTGGAGACCAAGAAAAAGAAAAAGTTTCTGCCCAAGCACAAAACCATCAACGTATGTTACTAGCTATGGCCAAAGACATACGCGTGATCATCGTAAAACTAGCAGATAGACTAAACAACATCCGTACATTAAAATCACTACCAGAAGTAAAACAAGTACGAATGGCACGTGAAACAATGGATATCTACGCACCACTTGCTCACAGACTTGGGATGTACGTACTAAAAGCAGAACTAGAAGATACTTCTTTTAAATACATCTTCCCAGACAACTATCGAACAATCGCAAAACTAATCGATGATACAAAGAAAAACAGAGAACAAGATCTTGCATTAATGCAAACAAATCTTGAATACTTACTCACAGAAAATAATGTAAAATCAGACGTCAAAGGACGTATTAAAAACATATACTCTGTCCATAAAAAAATGGTTGATAGAGGAAAAGAATTTGAAGATATTTTTGACCTATTAGCACTAAGAGTAGTCGTTAAAGACATCGAAAGCTGTTATAGAACAATTGGTATTATCCATTCTAAATGGACACCAATTCCAAACAGATTCAAAGACTACATCGCAATGCCAAAACCCAACTTATACCAATCATTACATACATCTGTAATCGCAAATGGTAAAGTATACGAACTTCAAATCCGTACCGAAGCAATGGACCAAATCGCTGAATACGGTGTCGCAGCTCACTGGGCATACAAAGAAACAGGGAAGAAAGTTCAAATGACAGACGAAGTATCCAAACGTTTAAAATGGTATGGAGACTTAGTTCAATTCACAAAAGAATCAGAAGATGATCAAGATGTTTTAGCTTTACTACGAGACGATATCTTCAATGCAAACGTATACGTATTCACTCCAAACGGAGACATCATCGATTTACCAAAAGGATCTACACCACTTGATTTCGCATTCCGTATTCATACACAAGTCGGAATCAAAACAGTAGGCGCAATCGTAAACGGTAAAATCGTTCCTCTAGAATACAAACTAAACACAGGTGACATCGTAAACATGAAAACATCTGTCAATAGTTTTGGTCCAAACGATAACTGGCTTAAAATAGTAAGAACATCTGGAGCCAGATCAAAAATCAAAAACTACTTAAACAAACAAAGAAGATCTGTCCTTATCGAAATGGGTAAAGAAGACTTCCTAAGAGAACTAAATAACAGAAAAGAATCTGTCAAAGTCACAGACAAAAAAGTATTAGAACTATTCACCAAAAAAGGTGCGAAAACTGTAGAAGATTTATACTACGAAATCGGTAAAAACACAATATCACCAAACTCTGCGATAAACGCACTACTAGGTGGTACTGAGTACACAGAAGAAGCCTTAATAGAACGTATCAACAGTTCAGTATACTTAGACCATAAAACGGAATCAAACATCGTAGTAGAAGGGATATTAAACCCTTCAATAAAACTATCAAACTGTTGTTCACCAATTCCTGGTGATAGAATCACAGGATACGTATCAAAGGGAACCGGAATCGCAGTACATAGAACAAGATGTAATAACTTACAATCACTAGATGATAACCGTTATATCGAAGTATTCTGGGGATCTGACACACAAAAAATGTACAACGTAAATATTAAATTAATCGTTTCAAACAGAGACAACATTCTAGCTGAAATCATCAACACAGTCACATCAACAAAAGGAAAAGTACTTCAAGTAGCTGCTGCCCAAAACAAAAGTTTAGAAGGTGTCATCAAACTTAAAGTATCGATCCATGATAAATCAGAACTAGAAAACATAATCGTTAACCTTCAAAAAATACCTGATGTATACGCTATTGAAAGGATGATGAAGTAATGAAAATCATCGTTCAACGTGTATCACAAGCATCTTGTACAGTAAATAATGACATCATCTCAGAAATCAAAGATGGATACGTATTACTTGTAGGTTTAACACATACTGATACATCAATAGAAGTAGAGTACTTAGCAAAAAAAGTAGCCAATCTTCGCATCTTTGAAGATGATGAAGGTAAGCTAAATAAATCAATATTAGATAAAAACTATGAAATACTAAGCATTTCACAGTTCACATTATACGGGGAAACAAAAAAAGGGAATAGACCATCATTCACAAACGCTTTGGAACCTTCTAAAGCCATCGTTCTATATCACGAACTAACAAACATTCTAAATAACACATACAACATAAACACATTAGAAGGAGAGTTCGGGGCAATGATGGACATCAACCTTACCAACAGTGGTCCTGTAACTATACTACTCGAAAGTAAGTGATATACATGATAAGAAAACTAACAATAAACGACCAAGAACAAGTATTAAAATATTTATACAAAGAACCATCAATCAATATCTTCATTATCGGGGACATCGAGCAATTTGGATTCGATGTAGATTTTCAAGATGTGTATGCTGAATATGCAGATAATAAAATATTAGGTGTCTTACTAAGGTACAAAGAAAATGTTATCTACTATAGTCAAGAACAACACTTCAACACCGACTTCTTAGAAATCATCAACACATTCAAATATGAATTTATCTCTGCCAAAGGAAGCATCATGGAACTTCTAAAACCTCATTTTAAAGAGATGAAAGAGAAACCAATGTATTTCTGTGAGGCAAACACTTTTGATCCAAATCTTGAAGTAATTGAAGATGATATAATTGATGTAAAAACACCAGATCAAGCAAGAAAACTATACTATCTACTAGCTGATATTGAAGAATTTGAAAGTTTCAAATCAGAAAAAGTAGAGAAATTCATAACATCAAAACTACAAGCATTAAAAGAATCAGTTACATATTCTATTCATCAAGATGATTTATGTGTATGCTCTGTTAGCACAGTCGCAGACACAACAAAAGCCGCAATGGTAGTCGCAGTTGCGACACACCCTGCGTATCGAAAAAGAGGATATGCATCTAAACTAATGATTAAATTATTAAATGAATATATAAATAAAAGAAAAAAAGCTCTTTGTCTATTCTACGACAATCCAGCCGCAGGAAAGATTTATCATCGTCTAGGATTTAAAGACATAGATAAATGGGTAATGCTTGTAAGAAAGTAGTGGTATTATGTTGTTACTTCCAATTATTGAAACAATTCGTCTTATCTTAAGACCAATCGCTTTAGCGGATCAACACGATGTGTTTGATTATGCGTCTAGTCCTTTAGTAGGGCCAAATGCAGGATGGAAACCACACGTAGCACTACAAGAAAGCATCGATTTTATTCAGTACTGTATAAAGAAAAGAGACTTCGGACAACCTGGTAATTACGCAATTGTGTTAAAAGATACAAAAAAAATGATCGGGACAATCGAAGTACATACATATAAACAACATAAAGGCGAAATTGGATTTGTTTTACACCCAGAGTACTGGGGGAAAGGAATCATGACAGAAGCCTCTAAAGCATTAATCATCTACGCATTTGAACTACTCGGTTTATCACGATTAACATATGGATATTTCTTATTCAACGATCGTTCAAAACGCGTGTGTGAAAAACTAGAATTTACATTTGAAGGAATCCTCCGTAAGAAGTTTTTAAACTACGACGGACATCATTTAGATGAAGCAATCTATAGTATCATTGATGACGATTATCATAGTAATTCACTATCTTGGCTTGAACAAGCCAAAAACGAAATCATATTTCATACAGAATAATCAGTATTTTTATTGACTATATTACTATGTAATAGTATAATCACATTTGTAAACCTAAGAAATTGAAAAGGTGTATTATTGTTTATCAAAGAGAGAATATGGTTGGTGTGAATATTCATAAACAAATAGACTAGACACAATGGAGGGAATAACTGAAATTAGTAGGTTATTACGTATCTCTGCGTTAAAGAGACGAGGGCCTAGATTTACTAGGAACTAAGGTGGTACCGCGGATATAATGTCGCCCTTAGATTAAGGGGGACTTTTTTAATACAAAAAGGAGTGATTTTATGTATCAAAAAATGAAAGGAACTTATGATTTACTACCCGACCAAACACGTAAATACCAGCAACTTGAAAAAATCATAAGAAACGTAAGTAAAATATTTAACTATAACGAAATCAGAACACCAATCTTTGAATCAACCAAACTATTCCACAGAGGAGTAGGAGAAACAACAGATATCGTATCCAAAGAAACATACGATTTTATCGATCGTGGGAAACGTAGTAATACACTGCGCCCAGAAGGAACAGCGGGAGTTGTAAGAAGCTACATAGAAAACAAACTATACGCAGATAAAATCCCTGTCCAAAAGCTTTATTACGTTGGACCAATGTTCCGTTATGAAAGACCTCAAAAAGGGAGATACAGACAATTTATGCAGTTTGGTGCCGAAGCATTTGGATCATCAAGTCCTATGTTAGACGCTGAAGTAATAAGTTACGCTGTTTCTGTTTTAAGAGCGTTAAAAATCAAAGATGTTACTGTTCACGTAAACAGTATTGGTGATGAAGAATCGAAAAAACTATATAGAGAAGCACTTGTAGAATACCTAGATGGAAAAATGGATACACTTTGTAACGACTGTAACAATCGCTATGAAACAAACCCACTTCGCATCTTAGACTGCAAGATAGATAAAGACAGTGATACATTAAAGAACGCTCCAAAACCAGTTGATTACCTAACAGAATCAGCTAAATTACATTTTGATAATGTAATCAAATACTTAGAAGCAATGGATATTGATTACATCATCGATGAATCACTTGTTCGCGGGTTAGATTACTACACACACACAGTATTTGAAGTAAATGCACACCTTGATTCACTTGGTGCTCAAAATACAATCTGTGGTGGTGGACGTTACGATAACCTAGTAGAATCACTAGGTGGACCAAAAACTCCTGGTGTAGGGTTCGCATTTGGTATGGAACGTCTAATGTTCGCATTAGAATCAATCAACTTCCTAGGAGACCCTGAATACTTACACTTATACATGATGGCACTTGGTGAAGAGCAAAAGGAAGAAGCAATTAAACTATTAAACAGATGCAGACTTGGTGGTTTATTATCTGACATTGATTTCCTAGACAAAGGAATGAAAGCACAGTTCAAACTAGCCTCAAACTTAAAAGCTAGGTTCATCGCAATATACGGTGAAGAAGAACAAAAACAAGGAGTTATTAATCTAAAAGATCAAGACTCAGGAGAACAAGTTACAATCAAAAAAGAAAAACTATATAACACAATAATCACAGAATTAATGAACCCTTCAGGTAAATGTAAATCATGCGATGAAGAGTCATGCGATTCATGCGAATAGGAGAATAACAATGAAAAGAACTCATAATAATGGTGAACTTCGTAGTTCACACATCAACCAAACAGTTACCCTAAAAGGTTGGGTAGCGAAAAAAAGAGACTTAGGTGGTTTAGTATTTATCGATCTTAGAGATAAAGAAGGAATCACACAATTGGCTTTTAACCCAAATTCTCCACTGTATTCAAAAACATTAGAAATCAAAAACGAATATGTTCTAGAAGTAACTGGAAACGTAATCGAACGTTCTTCTAAAAACAAAAAAATACCAACTGGAGAAATCGAAGTAGAAGTAACTGAATTAAACATCTTAAACACAGCTGAACTAACACCAATGATCATCGCAGATGAAACAGATGCGTTAGAAGATACTCGTTTAAAATACAGATACTTAGATCTTCGTAGACCAGTACTACAAAACAACTTCATCGTACGTCACAAAACAGCTACTGCTGTACGTGAATACCTAAACAAAGATAACTTCTTAGAATTCGAAACACCAATTCTTACAAAATCTACACCTGAGGGTGCACGTGATTATTTAGTACCTTCACGTATCAACGAAGGACAATTCTATGCATTACCACAATCACCTCAAATATTTAAACAGCTATTAATGGTTTCAGGATTCGAAAAATACTATCAAATCGCAAAATGCTTCAGAGATGAAGATTTAAGAAGCGATAGACAACCTGAGTTCACACAAATCGATATTGAAACATCATTCATGGATCAAGAAGAAATTTTAAACATCTCTGAAGGAATGATCAAACACGTAATGAAATCAGTAAAAGGTATCGAACTAACAGAAGACTTCCCACGTATTACATACGCATACGCTATGGACAAATACGGTGTAGATAAACCAGATACACGGTTTGAAATGTTATTAACAAACATTACTGATATTGCCAAAGAATCATCATTTGGAGTATTCACATCAAACATCGAAAATGGTGGAATCGTAAAAGCAATCAATGTTAAAAACGCAGCTTCAGAATTTAGTAGAAAGAAACTAGATAAACTTACAGACTTTGTTAAAAAATATAGAGCCAAAGGATTACCATTCCTTAAATTCGCTAACGGTGAATTTACGGGTTCAATCGTTAAGTTCTTTACCAAAGAACTACTTGATTCTTTAAAAGAAACTATGAATGCCGAAGAGAATGATTTAATCTTATTTGGTTCTGACAAAACAGAAGTAGTAAACCAAAGCTTAGGGCAATTACGTAATCATATAGCCAAAGTACTTGAATTATACTCTGAAGAAGATTATGACTTTACATGGGTTGTAGATTGGCCAATGTTCGAATTTAGAGAAGAACAACAACGTTATTACAGCCTTCATCATCCATTCACAAGAGTGAAAGATGAAGACTTAGAATTATTAAATGAATCACCAGAAAAAGCATTAGCTTATTGCTATGACTTAGTCGTTCAAGGACAAGAACTTGGTGGTGGGTCAGTTAGAATTCATAAGACAAAACTACAAAACCAGGTATTTGATATCTTAGGTATCAGCAAAGAAGAACAACAACAGAAATTCGGGTTCTTATTAGAAGCCTTGAAATATGGGACACCGCCACATGCAGGAATTGCATTTGGGTTAGACCGCTTAGTTATGCTTTTAGTTCATACTGAAAACATAAGAGACGTTGTCGCATTCCCAAAAACAAACTCAGCACAATGTGTTATGACATCAGCGCCTAGTAAAGTTGCCGATGAACAATTAGAGGAATTATCAATCAAAACATTGAATTAATTTAAATTTATTTCAAATTATGATATAATGTAAAGGATTAAAGGATGTGAGAACATGGATAACAATAACAAATTCTTTAAAGATGAATTTCTAAACAAAGCACTTAAAGTGCTTGGAATCGTATTGCTATTTCTAGCTGTTCTATTTATGGCTAGTCAGTTCAAAGACTTATGGTTCACTATTTGGAATGCAATTAAAAGTGCTGGAGTACCATTCGCATTAGCGTGGTTAATCAGTTTAATTGTGTATCCACTAGTAAAAGTATTTGAACGTCGTGGAGTAGGACCTCGTGGATTAAGTGTAATGATTGTATACTTATTAATCGCTACAGTTCTATATTTCACGTTTGCATTAATAACTCCAGTAATCATCGAACAGATCAGAGAGTTCTTTGAAGTAGATTACCCAAAACTAGAGTTATACTTCCAAACTGATTTCAGAAATGACTTCATCTTAGGAACTGATTTATATGATCAATTAGCAGCAACAATTTCAGAATCTGGTGTTATTGAAAACACAGTTTCTGGGTTCTTAGATACAATTACAAACAACTTACCAAGCATGTTATTTAGTCTAATTACAATTGGTATGATATTACCAATCTTGTTACTATACTATTTAAAAGATTACGAATTAATCAACGATAACATTCGTTCGATTATCCCTATTAAGTATGAAAAAGACGCTTCCGACCTCGGAAACAGACTAAACCATACAGTAGGTGCATACATTAGAGGGCAACTACTATTAATGGTATCAATAGGAGCAGCAGCGACTATCGCATACCGATTAATTGGATTAGAATACTTCTTCGTATTTGGATTGATCGTTGGTCTAACCAACATTATCCCTTACTTCGGAGCAATCATTGCCTTAGTTCCAGTACTGATTTATACCATTATCACAAACGATGTTAATCCATTCTGGGTTCTTGGTGTAAACATAGGATTACAGTTTGTTGAAGGTAATATCTTCCAACCAGTAATAATGGGACGTCAACTTGAAATGCATCCAATACTAATCATAGGTAGTATCTTATTCTTTGGTAGTTTATTTGGAACATTAGGTGTTATATTTGCAGCACCACTAGCTGCAACTATTAGAGTATTAATCAACTTCTATAAAGAGAAGAAAGAACTGCGTAGGCAGCAACAAACCACTCCGTGAAACGAAAGAAAGTCTATAACCGTTTCCAAGTAAACCTAATTGTATTCTACGCAATGAGTATGCTGATGGTACCGATATTTGTCGTGATTGCATATATGTTCGATTTACACGAATATACATCAACAAACAAAATCGTCTTAATCGCAGCAACAATTACCTTAATCTTTTTTAGTATAGGATTAACATTATTATTATTCACAAGAGACAAATATGAACGTAGATTAAAGCCATTATACCAACGAGAATTCATGATAGTAAACGTATTTAGTGCTTTCGGAATCATTGGGATTGGAATCTTTTATACATATTTAGGAGGATCATTCTTCTATGTACCACATGTAATCATTCCATTATTCATAGGGGTATACACAGCTGTTTTTTACGTTGGTGATCGTGTCTTTAACGTAAATCTATTTAAAAAATAAAATGGCTACGGATGTAGTCATTTTTAACGAGGTACATATTATGATATTTAATAGAACAATAGAACTAATCGGAGACGAAAAACTCCAAAAATTAAAAGACAGTACTGTCTTAGTCTTAGGACTTGGTGGTGTTGGTGGGAGTGCCTGTGAAGCACTAGCTAGAGCCGGTGTTGGTACTTTAGTAATTGTCGATGAGGACGTTGTCGATATTACAAATATAAACAGACAGATCGTTGCGCTTCATTCAACCATCGGTCTACCAAAAACAGAAGTCATGAAACAAAGAATCAATGACATCAATCCTGATTGCATAGTACATGCGTATCACACATTCTATGACAAAAACACAAAAGTTGAAATCTTAGACCGAGAATTTGATTTTTTCTGTGACTGTATTGATACACTTACATATAAGATAGATTTGATAAAAGATGCACATGATAGAAACATAAAAATCATTTCATCTATGGGTATGGGAAATAAAGTTCACCCTGAAATGATTGAAATAGTAGATATAAGAGAAACCTCTCATGATCCTATCGCTAGAAGAATGAGAAGTAGTTTAAGGAAACTTAAAATTTATACACCAGTACCTGTCGTTTACAGTCCAGAAGAACCTCAGCGTATAGACAAGGAAAAACGAACACCTAGTTCAATCAGTTATCTACCACCAGTGGCAGGTATGATAATGGCTAGTTATGTCGTTAACAATATCATTGAATAAACTACTGAGATACAGTTCTTACAATAAAGACTGGCCAATAGAATATAGTAAAATAGAATCTTTTTTAGAACATATACTAACAGGACTACATAAAGAGATTCACCATGTTGGTTCAACATCTGTCAATGGACTAGGTTCAAAACCAATATTGGACATTGACATTGAATATACAGAGACAATTGAACCAATCATCAACGTACTTACATCTAATGGATGGGAGTATCAAGGTGATAAAGGAATTGAAGGACGTCATGCGTTTAGACGGACAGATGATGCATTTTATGAACATCATTTATACGCTATTCATTCATCGAATCCAGAATTAAAGAAACATTTAGATTTTAGAAATGCACTAAGAACATACAAAATATTCAGACTGAAATACCAAACATTAAAACAAAACCTAATTATTAAAAACAACAAAGATCGATTACTATATACAAACAGTAAAACTGATCTTGTACATCATATAATGAAAGTGAGTGGTAATATGAACAAAATCGTATTCGCAGGTGGATGCTTTTGGGGAGTAGAAGCCTACTTTAAACAATTAACAGGAGTATATAAAACAGAAGTTGGATACATCGCTGGAAACGGTGAAACAACGTATCAAGAAGTATGCAGTGGAAGCGGACAC
>NZ_CEXEES010000055.1:0-10777 GCF_982632705.1 Candidatus Izemoplasma sp.
GTGATTGTACCAAATACTTTACAAGTAAATGATGTTGCACCTGTGTCTGGTGTTTTTTGTCTAATAACATAAGGAAGACCTGCGTCTTCTTTTTGTTTGATTTCATCATCTGTTAAATGACTACAAAGACCATCATATTTAGCATATCCTTTTTCTCTCATTGATGCCAAACGTTCTTCTGTACAGAAACATTTATATGCTTCTTTCTTTTCTACTAATTCTAGAGCGTATTTTTTATAGTTTGCCATTCGTTCTGACTGAATGTACGGACCAAATTCTCCGCCTTTATCTGGACCTTCGTCCCATAGTAAACCACATGTGTTTAATGTGTAGTAGATTGCATCAACTGCACCTTCAACATAACGTTCTTGATCTGTATCTTCAATTCTTAATACGAATGTACCTTCTTCTTTTTTTGCGATTAAATATGTGAAAACTGCACTTCTTAAATTACCAACGTGAATAAATCCAGTTGGCGATGGTGCAAATCTTGTTCTTACTGCCATATATATCACTCCTTAACGTTTTGTATTATAGTATATGTACATATAAAACACAATACTATTTACTAGCATCCTCTGTTTTAGATGAGTCTTGTACTAGTTGTTTTAGCTTTTGAATTTCCTCAGGTCTCAAATGTCTCCATTTCCCTTTAGGCATATCAAGTTGAATATTCATTACTCTTGTTCTTCTTAGTTTTTCAACTTTGTATTCATAATAAGAACACATTCTTCTAATTTGTCTATTTAATCCTTCAGTTAAAATTAAGCTAAATGTGTTATCACTAATTTTTCTAACTTTACACGGTTTGGTAACAGTTCCTAATATTGGTACACCTTTTCTCATTCTACCAAGGAATGCTTCTGTTAGTTTTTTATCTACTTGAACGATGTATTCTTTTTCATGATCATTGTTAGATCTTAGAATTTTATTAACAATATCACCATCGTTGGTCATTAATATCAACCCTTCACTATCCTTGTCTAATCGACCTATGTGAAAGATGCGTTTATTGTATTTCATAAAGTCTACAATATTAGTTTTATCAGTTCTATCGGTTGTAGAGGTAATCCCTACTGGCTTGTATAAAGCGATGTATACAAATTCCTCTTGTAGTTCGACCTCTTTGCCGTCAACCTTAACAATATCTCCGTCCTGAACTTTGGTTCCAAGTTCTGGAAGTTTATCGTTGATTGTAACTCTATCTGTTTCTATTAATCGGTCAGCCTCTCGCCTGCTGCAATGTCCAGCTTCACTTAAGTACTTGTTTAGTCTTGTTTCCATAATTATCAGTCCTTCTTAATACACTTCATTATACTACACTATTTAGCAAAAAACACAACTAAAAGTTGTGTTTTAATTTAAGAATATTGCAATGGTAATTATTGCTAGTTGAAGAACGATTAATCTAAATAAAATCAAGTTTATCGTTTCCAAATCTAGATACTTATACTCTTCTCTATTACTAACTGTCCTTGAAAGAATGTATTTCATTACTTGAAGGACAATACTTAACATACCCCAAATAAACATTAAGAGTAACGACGTGAAAAATGTATAACTCAATATACCAATCGAAACTACATCTACTGCATTTGCAAATAGAATAAATTTCTTACTCATTTTAGATTCTATATACTTTTTAGTTTGCATGACAAGATGAACTATCATAACAACAACCATAAAGTAAAACAAGAACCCTAAAAAATACATGTAATCCATATATCTACAACCATCCAGATCTACTATGTACATATCATTTAGTTCTGTTGTCATTGTATTACTTTCCTGATTATAGATAAATGAGTGATATACGTCTCCATTCCCTGGTAGTATAAATGTCTCATATAAACCTGAGGTGAATATAACTTCGTAGTTTTCGTCAAACACAACGATCTTAAACTTCTCCAAACGATAGTCTGACTCTCCGTACTCGTTAACTCTATAATCTAAAGCGTGAAATCCACATCCGTATTGGAACATATTCTCACTTTGATGATCGTATCCTAAAAAACTAACAAAATCATTATTAATATCAAAGTGGTCCATCCTAGCAAAATCAATTTCCTCGTCTTGTTCTATATCCCATTGATATCTCAAATTAGATTCATCTAATCTAATTACAGCATCGGTTGTTTCTTCTTCAATGATCAAATCAAAGTATAATTGATTTTCACAATTCTCTACTGTTAACATTATCCCACTATCTGTTGGCACTAATGTGCAAGCACTAATGACTAACGGAGATACACCGATTATCAAAAACAATAGTACTAATACCTTCTTCATAACATCACATCCTAGTAATAATTATATCATAATGGGTAATAAAAAACGCAACCTGATTATAGGTTGCGTTTTTAGTTTTATGCAAATACTATCTTTTACTGAATTGTGGCGCTCTACGAGCTTTTTTAAGACCTGGTTTTTTACGTTCAATTACACGTGAATCACGAGTAAGTAATCCGG
Source organism: Candidatus Izemoplasma sp. (assembly GCF_982632705.1). Classification (NCBI taxonomy): domain Bacteria; kingdom Bacillati; phylum Mycoplasmatota; class Mollicutes; order Candidatus Izemoplasmatales; family Candidatus Izemoplasmataceae; genus Candidatus Izemoplasma; species Candidatus Izemoplasma sp. The sequence continues at coordinate 2,470 of NZ_CEXEES010000055.1, forward strand.
CAGCTTTTAATACTGGTCTAAAGTCTTTATTTACTTCTAATAAAGCTCTTGATAGACCTAAACGGATTGCACCAGCTTGACCGCTGATTCCTCCTCCAAATACGTTAACTATGATATCGAATGACTTCAAGTTCTCAGTTAATGTTAATGGTTGTTCTACATCTAATCTTACTGCAGCATTTGGAATATATTCATTGAATTTTCTTCCATTAATGACGAATTTTCCAGTACCTGGTGTCATCATAACACGTGCTACTGAGCGTTTTCTACGTCCTGTACCTCTGTACAATACTTTACTTGCCATATAAAATTCCCCCTAACCTTTCAGTTCTAGTACTTCAGGTTGTTGAGCAGTTTGTTTGTGCTCAGGTCCTGCGTAAACGAATAATTTCTTATACATTTGGCGTCCTAGTCTTCCTTGTGGAAGCATACCTTTTACTGCGAATTCAACGATTCTTTCTGGGAAAGTTTCGTTCATTCTTTTTGCTGTTACTTCTCTTAATCCGCCAGGATATTGTGAATGTCTGTAATATTTCTTTTGATCCCATTTCTTACCAGTTAATTCAATTTCTTTAGCATTGATTACGATTACGTAATCTCCACCGTCAACATGTGGTGTGAATGTTGGTTTATGTTTACCTCTTAATACAGAAGCAACTTCAGTAGCTAAACGTCCAAGACGTTGCCCTTTAGCATCAACTATAAACCATTTACGTTCCACTGTTTGGTTATTTGCCATAAATGTCTTCATATGTTTTCCTCCAATTATAATAATCATCGGGTAAGGGTATTTTCGTACCCATAAATGTACCGGACTTTATAATATAGTATTTCAATATCAATGTCAACTACTTTTCAACACTTTTTTTCAATAGTTCGTGATATCAACCAAAATGAGTTAACAGGCACGGCTACTACCGATAACTGAGGTCGCTTTTTACCAATTAGTGAAAAACGGTGTTTTTCCCTTTGGTAAAAGGTCTCGGGTATTTAGTAGTGTTTTTTTATGTAATATTAGTTGTTATTTTTCTTGTGTTGCCCATTTTGTTTCTTTATTGTATCTTTTTCTATCTTTTTCATCTAAGATGCTTTTTCTTAATCTAATTGCTGCTGGTGTGATTTCTACTAGCTCATCTGCTTCAATGAATTCAAGTGCTTCTTCTAAAGTAAAAGTTAAAGGATCCGCAAGTTTTAATGCTTCATCTGTTCCTGAAGAACGAACGTTTGTTAGGTTTTTGTTTTTACATGGATTAACAACTAGGTCATTTGCTCTACTATTTAATCCAACAATCATTCCTGCATATACTTCTGTACTCGCAGCTACACACATTCTTGCTCTATCAGATAAGTGGAATAAGCTGTATGCCATTGTTTTCCCTTGCATTAGAGCAATGTATACACCATTACGTCTTTGCTCGATGATACCGGCAAATGGTTGGTATGAATCAAATGATTTTTCTAACGTTCCTCTACCACGTGTTGTGTTGATAAACTCAGAACGATAACCAATGATTCCTCGTGTTGGTACTAGGTATTCTATTTTTGTATATCCGTTTTCTGCCATCATAGATTGCATTGTTCCTTTACGGACATTTAATTGTGCAATTACAGATCCGATGAACTCATCAGGTGCTGAGATAATTACTTTTTCAAATGGTTCATGTTTCGTACCATCTATTTGTGTATAAAGCACTTCTGGTTTAGATACTGATAGTTCGTAACCTTCACGTCTCATACTTTCTAATAAGATCGATAAGTGAAGTTCTCCTCTACCATTAACTTTGTATCCCTCAACTCCAACAATGTCTTCTACTTCTAATCCAACGTTAGTTTCAAGTTCTTTTAATAGTCTTGCTCTTAATTGACGAGATGTTACTAGTTTCCCAGAACGACCAACAAATGGTGAATCGTTTACTAGGAAGTTCATTGATAATGTCGGTCTTTCAATATCAATCATTTCCATTGGTTCTACTTTTTCAGGTGCACATACTGTTTCACCGATGCTTATATGTGATACACCAGAGAATGTTACGATGTCTCCAGCGAATACTTCTTGTTTTTCAATTTTTGATAGTCCTTCGTTTACAAAAAGTTTTCCTATTTTTGCAGTAACGACAGTTCCATCACGTTTACTAACTTTTACTTGTGATCCAGCTTTTAATGTCCCTCTAGTAATACGACCAGTTCCTAGTCTTCCTAGGTAATCATCATATCCTAATGTTGATACTTGAATTTGTACTGGTTCATCTGAATTATCTTGATAGATATCTGTATGGTCTAATAGTACTTCAAATAATGAGTCTAAGTTCGTATGATTCGCTCCCATTTCTAGTTGAGCGATTCCTTCTCTAGCTACTCCGTAAACAATTGGGAAATCCAGTTGCTCATCTGTTGCTCCTAAATCACCAAATAAATCAAAACTTAGATCAACAACTTCTTCAGCTCTTTGATCTTTTTTATCAATTTTGTTAATGAATAGGATTGGGCGTAATCCAAGTTGTAATGACTTTTCTAATACAACTCTTGTTTGTGGCATTGGTCCTTCACTTGAATCAACAAGTAAAATAACTGTATCAACAGTTTTCATAATACGTTCTACTTCACTACTGAAATCAGCATGCCCAGGAGTATCAACGATATTAATTTTCGTTCCTTTATATTCAATTGAACAGTTCTTTGAATAGATTGTTATCCCGCGTTCACGTTCTAAATCATTACTATCCATTACTTGTTCTACTAAAACTTCATTGTCTTTAAATACACCACTCTGTTGTAGTAATGCATCTACCAGTGTTGATTTACCCGCATCAACATGTGCAATTACTGCAACGTTTATTATATCTTGTTCTCTCATATTTGTACCTCCAGATATTTCGTGTTTAAAATTAAACCTTGTTAAGTATACCACTTTTATATATATATGAAAGAGAAATATTCTTTTTTTAGATGAATGTGTTTTCATCAATAAAAAAAGAGAGACTTTAATCTCTCAATATTATTTTGCGTCCATAAACCATTTTGGGATTGTGTCTTTTAAGTTGTTATACTCTTCATAAACTTCATCAATACTTTCTTTTGCGAAATCAACATCTGTCTGATCATACATCATTGCCCATGGAATATTTCCAATCATTACACTCAGTAGATAGAACTTCAAATATAAGAAGAAATCGTCTGGAATGTCGTTATTAAAGTATCCTTCAATCTGACCTTTGGCGAAATAAGGACTAATTCTATATGAGAAATAAATTCTATTAAACTCATAATACGGGTCTCCTATTTTCATTCTATTGTAATCGATGATATAGATGTTTTCTTCTGGTGTAATTATTAAGTTCCCACTATGAAAATCACCATGAGATTGAGATGTTGGTCTGTTAAATAAAAGGTATGTATTTTTTTCCACAAACTCAATAATTTCATTCATGATTTCGCTTTTGAATCCGCACTTCCTAAATGCGTCAATTCGAGAAATTATCTTCTTCTTATATTGTTCTGTCCAGTTGTTTTCTAGTGTGTAATTCAGTTTGTGAATTTCTTTTAATTCCTTACCCATTTTTAATCCAAGTTGATATTGTTTCTCAATTGTCAAACTAGGTAAAATCAACTCTGCTTGATCTCCTTCAATATATTCAAGAAGCAAAAATGTAGTTTGCCCATTATCACATAATCCAAACTCTATAGGTTCATGGGTTGATAGACCTTTTTGATAGAGTGTTTCTATCAGTTTGTATTCGGCTTCTTTAACCTTATATTTGTCTAACGGTGCGGTTCTTAACATATATGTTTTATTGTTTGTTTCTATTTTATATTTCATGTCAAACGACCAACCTTTGTTGATCTGAGTTATCTTAGTTATATCTTTAAAAATACTAATTTCTTTAAACTTTAAATTCATTCTTTCACTCCCCTTAATGACATGAACAGTAATACTGGTACCACCAATAATATCGCTGTGAATAAATACATTCCTTGTATCCCAACTAATATACTAGCACCCACCATTAGCCCACCAGAAATCAGTTGTCCAATCGCGTCTAGTTGTCCAAACCCTGATAAGACAGTAGCCTTAATATTTGATGGAGTATTTTTAACTAATATTGTGTTTAATAATGGATATGTTCCTTCTCTACTTATAGAGAAAAACATAAATCCAAGAACTGCGAAATATTCAAATGGTAAAAAGGCAAACAGTATAATCCCGACAATCATCATCGAAGTGAAGTTGATTGCCCATAAGATTAAATGATGGCCCTTGGTTAAATACTTTTTAACCAAATGTAGAATTAGGTAACCAAAAATTGCGACAACTGCATTAATTGTAGAAAGTATCCATATTGGAGCTACATCAAAGTAGTCTCTCATATGAAGATTGTTTAGTATATATCTTTCATATGTTCTATCGATTCCTTCACTATATAAACCAAAGAACAACATAATAACAAACATTATTCTTAGTACTTTGTTTTTCTTCACATGTTTAAACCCTTTTGTTAGATGCGAAACATAAGACTTTAAAAGTGATTCATCATGAGGGTGTTTCTTAAAATTATGTTCCTTCATCGTTGAAATTGTGATGATACCTAGTAGAACAAACAATCCTCCAGATACATAAATCGCTAACCTGATGTTATACATCCCAATCACTGCAGCTAAGATAATACCCACAATACTAAACAATTGATGAAACTGAGCTCCAGTAATCATTGTTTGTTCAATATTAATGTTTTCTGTTTCATCTGACACCCAAGATTCTAATGCACCACTAATAAACGTATATCCAAGTCCCCATATTATTTGAGCGATGAATATCATAAAGAAATACGTTGTTATAGCTTCAAAAATAAACCCTACCCCAATAATGAAAAGACCAATGATAATACTCAGTCTTCTACTTTTTAAATCTGCGACAACTCCAGTTGGAGTTTCAAATAAAAACATCGCTATTTCTAATGCAGATCCGATTAGTATTAATTGGTAGATTTCTAGATTGGCTATATCTATTCTGTATATAGCAGATGCCATAAACATTAGACTAAAACCAAGTCCCATCATACTTCTTAATAATATGTATTGTTGTCTTGCATTCATATGGTTTCCTCGCTTTGTAAACTACAAACATTATAACATATTTATTATATACAAAATACTGTTCATCTTATATAATCATAGTTAGGTGATAGTATGAAGAAAACAATAGTATATATGCTGATTGCAATTATCGGCAACGCTCTAGGTACTGCTCTTATGCAGCAAACAGATATTGGTATGACAGCATGGGGTAGTAGCGCATTAAACACAAGTAATTATTTGGGAGTTTCTCTTGGTAATGGATTCATTATTCTAAGTGTCTTCTTTTATATAGTTGCAATCATTATTGCAAAGAAGTTTGTATTAAAAGATATGTTGCTTAGTGCATTGTTTCTATTCTGTTTTGCGTACCTGACAGATGTTTTCTTACTGTTTGTTCCTGAGTTCATATCATTACCATATATAATAAGGATACTAATAAATGTTGTTGGACTACTAATTTTATTGTTTAGTATCGCAGTTCATCTGAATGTGAATCTCGCTGTACATCCAATGGATGTATTTCTAAAGGAAGTACAATTGAAACTTAAGAGCATCGCAATAGGTACTTATGTATCATACTTCTTAGGTTTTATGATAGGAATCGTATTTGGTTTACTACATGGAAGTATTGAAGGAATTGGAGTAGGTACTATAATTACTCTTGTTACAAGTGGATTAGTAATGAAGTTCTATAACGATAGGATTTTACACAAATGGGATTTTGAAAGACAGACGAAATAGTCTGTCTTTTTTATTTATAAGAAATTATTCTATTTAGAAACATTAAAATATGTGTAAAGTATACTTGACATAGAGTAAAGTTTGTTATACTATATGGGTGTAAAGCAAACTTTACATAGTGTAAACTATAATAGACAGAGGAGGAAACAAAATGTCTTATCAAGAAAAAAGAAGTTTATCAAATATAGTAATGACAGTATTAATTGCTGTAGTGTACGTTCTAGTAACAGTTTCAAAATATAATAATGGTGATTTTGATACAAGCAATGAAATGAAATTGTGGTCTACATTAATCTTATGGTTTATCCCAATAAGTGTAGCAGCAAGAATAATCTTAACAATTCTATTTAGAATCTTTAGTGAAATCGGAAGAGAGATCTCTGGGAACAAAGAAGATAACATTGATTTAGTAGATGAAAGAGATAAACTAATTGAATTAAAAGCAAATAGAATTTCGTTAGTTGTATTTGGTTTAGGATTTATAATTGCATTGTTTACTCAAGCATTTGATGCATCAATATCTGTATTCTTTATCACTTTCATAACAGGTGGAGTTCTATCTGAAGTATTAGGTAATGTCTTTGAAGTTATATATCACCGTAGAGGTGTATAATGGCTAAATCAAAAATTGAAAATAATGTAAGAACATTACGTTTCATGAAAGATGAAATGACACAGGCTGCTCTAGCTAAAGCATTAGGTGTTTCAAGACAAACTGTGGTCGCAATTGAAAAAGGACAATACAGTCCATCACTAGAACTGGCTTTAAAAATTAGTAATGTATTTGATAAATCAGTAGAAGAAATCTTCTATATTAAAGAAAAATAACTACCTAGGTAGTTATTTTTTTCTTTTGTTTTGTAGTAGTTCTTTTTGTCGTTCTTGTCTTTTAACATATGCGTTTAATTTAATTGCTTTAGTATATTGATTGTAACGTTCTTCTAATAAGTCACCAATCTCTAAAGATTCCCGAATCATGCAGCCTGGTTCTAAATCATGTGAGCAATCTCTGAATCTACATTCACTAGCAATATTGAAGATGTCTTTAAACTCTTCTTCAACATTATCAACCATATAAGATTGAACAACTCGAATTCCTGGACTATCAATAATAGCTCCACCTGTATCTAGAGTAATCAGTTCTTTATGAACTGTCGTATGTCTTCCTTGAGCATCTGAGATTCTTATGTCAGATGTTTCGAAATGTTCATCCCCAATCAGTTTATTAATGATTGTTGATTTCCCAACTCCACTACTTCCAATAAATACACACGTATCTAGACCAATATATTCTTTTAGTTCTTTTATGTCTTCTACGTTAAATGAGGAAAGTATCTTTATATCAATATCAGTATAATCTTTTACTTCATTGACGAACGATTCATACTCATCTGTTAAATCACTTTTTGTGAACAGAAGCACTCTTTCATAATCGTCGGACTGTGTCATTGATATGAAATTCAATACTTTCCTTATATGATAATCTTGATTCAGTGATACACATATAAATACTTTATCAATGTTTGAAGCGATGATTTGTTCATTAAATACATTCACGGTTCCTAACCTTGATAATGTATTCTTTCTTTCTTCAATTGATTCAATGATTCCTTCATTGTGGTTCGTTTCTCTAAAGAATACATAATCACCCACCACTGGGTAATCACTTTTAGAGTAGGACATATACTTAAAACGACCACTTACTTCTAAACTATACTTGTCATTGTTGTATTCAACAATGTACTTTGTTAAATGATTTGAAACGACTCTACCTTTGTTTAATTTTGTCAAATTTGATCTCCTTTTATTTTATAGTTCTTTAATAAATGCGAAGATATAATCTGCAAACAAAAAGGACCTACACGGTCCTTATAAAATTCTTTTAGACGTTTTTGTGCAGTGATATATCTTCGCTTGTATTCAGTGTGAATTCATTCATAATACACCACCTCAACTTTCTGTTTTTCTATAAATAGTGTACTCCTTGTTTATAATATTGTCAATACTATATCTTATCCTCCACCAACAAAGTTGGTGAAGATAATTTCATCATTATCTTCTATAATTGTATCGAACTTTCTTAGATGAAGTGGTTGCCCTTTTACAAAGACTACGCACGTATCAAAATCAGACCTAATTATATTAGGATGTCTTTCTACTATTTCATCCATGATACTTGTAATTGTTCCTGGTTGTACTTCTATTTCATTTATTCCATATTTAGATCTTAACAAGTTGTATATTATTACTTTTACCATATCGTCACCTCTACTTGCTTGTCTTAATAACAGAGTTACTTAGTAAGTCTATTAATAGTAGTTTGTTTATTGTTGTTTGATCAGAACCTTGCATCATCTTTAAAAACTCTGAGACCATATAAGAAGCTGTGGCAGCTGGAGTAAACGATGGATTATGTAATTCTGATTCTAATCCTGATTCGTTGTCTTGATACGTATCTTTAATCAGATTACATCCTGGGAGTATCCAACCAATC
>NZ_CEXEES010000056.1:0-10605 GCF_982632705.1 Candidatus Izemoplasma sp.
CTATTAAAATAAATACTAGGATATCAAAATTACCTGGATAGATCGCCATAAATATAATCGCTAGTACGTTTTCAAAGTAATCTAGTAGAATAGCAATTATAGGTAGATAATTTAAATATCTATGTGCATTTGATTCTGTTATGTTTTTAGTAAGTAAGGCTGTGGTTGAAGCAAGAAATAGAAAATATATAATTGGCCAGATAAGATCAAATGTAACTCTTAAATAAATGTAATTTAATCTACCAGCTACTCCGTATAATTCTCTTATATGATATAGTTCTTTAATATCTGTTTTAAATCCTGTGTCAATTGAATCGGATACTCCGATTAACTCTTCACTTAATGTATTAACCCATGGTAAAACAAGACTGACAAATAGTACAAAGAAAACAGTAAAGAATAAAACTTGTTTCCATGTAATATTTCTAAGCCAGTTTGTATAAGACTCTTTAATTTTATTGTAAAGTCTCTTCATACTTACCACCTACTTTTATTGTAGCATTATTTAATGAAATTAAAAAGAAGACGAAATTATTCGTCTTCTTTCATTACTTTTTTTAGTCCTTCTGAGACAAAGTTTCCATAGTCTAATGATTCGTCATACTTGAATAAAAGGGTTGGAGTTTTTCTCATTTTAACTCTTTGTGATAATCTTGAACGTACAAACCCTTTGCTGCGTTCTAATGCTTTTTTAGCAGCTTCACGTTTTGTGTCTTGTCCTAGAATTGTATAATATACTGTGATATAAGATAAATCGTTAGTAACTTTTACTTCTGTAATTGTTAGGAAACCGATTGAGTTTTCTTTTACTTCTGTTCTATATATATCTGTCAGTGTTCTATGGATGTTTGTTGTTAGTCTATCTATAGTACTCATTTACGTTTGATTTCTCTCTCAACTGAGGCTTCGATGATATCTCCTTGTTTGATATCATTGTATTTCTCAATCATGATTCCACATTCGTAACCTTCTTTAACTTCTTTAACGTCATCTTTGAAACGTTTTAATGATGCCATTTGACCTTCGTAAACAACAACACCTTCACGTAAGATACGTACTAAACTATTACGTTCAATGTTTCCACCAGTAACATAACAACCAGCAATTGTTCCAACTTTAGAGATTTTGAATGTATCTCTAACTTCAGCTTGTCCTGTTACTATTTCTTCGAATTCAGGATCTAACATTCCTGTTAGAGCTAGTTCGATTTCTTCTAGTGCTTTATAGATAATATTGTATAGACGGATATCTACACCTTTTTCTCTTGCTGTGTCACGTACTTTACTAGATGGGCGTACATTGAATCCCATGATGATTCCACCACTAGCTAACGCTAGTACTACATCAGTATCTGTGATTGTACCAACTGATGAACGGATGATATCAATTTTAGCACCTTCTACATCAATTTTTTCTAGTGAAGCTTTTAATGCTTCAATAGAACCATGAGTATCCCCTTTGATGATTAAACGTAATTCTTTGGTTTGTCCATCGTTGTAGTTTGCAAACAAATCATCAAGTGATACTGCTTTTCCTACACCACGTTCTTCTTTCCAAGCTCTGTGTGTTCTTTCTTCAGAAACAACACGTGCTTGTTTTTCATCAGTGAATACCATGAAGCTGTCTCCAGCTTGAGGTACATCATTTAACCCAGTTACTTCAACTGCTTTTGCAGGTTTGGCAACTGTTAATCTATGGTTTGTATCATCAGACATTGCACGTACTTTACCAAAAGTATTACCAGCAACTAAGATGTCACCAACTTTAAGTGAACCGTTTGCTACTAATAATGTAGCGACAGGTCCTCGTCCTTTGTCTAATTTAGATTCTATAACGTGTCCAGAAGCTAATCTGTTTGGATTTGCTTTGTACTCGTTGATTTCTGCAGTTAATTGGATCATTTCAAGTAATTCGTCAACACCGTCACCTTTTAATGCTGAAATGTTACAGAAGATAGTTTCCCCACCCCATGCTTCAGGTACTAGGTTATGTTCTGTTAATTCTTGCATTACACGATCAGGGTTCGCTCCTACTTTATCCATTTTGTTTACAGCAACAATGATAGGTACTCCAGCAGCTTGTGCATGATCGATTGCTTCTTTAGTTTGAGGCATAACTCCATCATCGGCAGCTACTACTAAGATAGTAATATCTGTTACTTGTGCACCACGTGCTCTCATTTCTGTAAATGCAGCATGTCCTGGTGTATCAATGAATGTAATAAGTGATCCGTTTTTCGTTACTTGGTAAGCACCGATATGTTGAGTGATTCCTCCGGCTTCGCCTTCAGTTACTCTACTGTTACGGATTGTATCAAGTAATGTTGTTTTACCATGATCAACATGTCCCATAATTGTTACTACAGGAGGACGACCTTGTAGGTCTTCTTCGTTGTCTTGGATATCCATGTCTTCAAAACGAGATAAGTCTGTAACTTGTTCGTCTTCAAGTTCGAAACCAAAATCAAGTGCAATCAGTTCGATCGTTTCACGATCTACTGATTGAGTTTGTGCAGCCATGATACCTAGACCCATTAACTTAGTAATTACTTTACTAACAGGTAAGTTCATTCTTTCACTTACTTCGGCTACTGTCATGTCTTTTTTATAGTATAATATTCCGTCTGTTTTCTCTTGTGTAACAACAGGAACATTTGTCATTCTTGTGTCTTTTTGTTTTGTTTTTTTGATGTTTTTCTTTGCCATCAAAACCACCTCTTTCTTAGGAGTTCAAGTATTCTGTGATTTTCTTATTAAATCCCCTGTCATCAATAATCATTACTTTTCTGTTTTCCTTGCCAATCGCTTTTGAAAGTTCGTCTGTTGTGAACTGATTGATAACGGTACAGTTAAATGTATATGCTTTGTTGATGATTTTTTTTGTTATGTTTTCTCCAGCATCTGATGCTAGGAATACGTTTAGGTTCGTGTTCTTCATTTGTTTTAAAACGAACTCTTCACCTAGTATTACTTTGCGAGCTCTTGTAGCGAGTCCGAGTAAGTTTAATATTTTATTCTTCATTTTGTAATAGCTCCAGTAACTCAGTGTAGATTGATTCTTCTACAACAGTGTCTAAGTGTCTATCTAGTTTTTTTGTTTTCTTTGCTTTTAAGATGATTTTTTCATCTTTTTTAAGGTAAGCTCCTCGACCGTTTATTTTACCAGTATTGTCTACTAGTACTCCACGTTCTTTGTTTTTAACGATTCTTATTAAATCTTGTTTTGGAAGTTGTTCATTTGTAATCACACATTTACGTAAAGGAGTTTTATGCTTCTTCACTATCTAGCCTTCTGTATCTGATTCCTTCTTCTTTGGCTTGTGTGATTGATTTGATTTCAATTTTCCATCCTGAAGATTGTGCAGCTAGTTTTGCGTTTTGACCTTTAACACCGATTGCCGCTGTTAAATCTTTGTCTTTTACAATAACCAATGCTTGTTGTTTTTTCTTGTTTGGATTAACCGCTAAAACTTTTGCTGGTTCTAATGCAGCTAATACTAATTCAGTAGGTTCTGAACTCCACTGATATACATCCACTTTTTCACCTTGTAATGATTCAAGAACTTCTTTGATACGAGCTCCTTTGAATCCTACAACTGCTCCTACTGGATCTACGTTTTCATCATGACTGTATACTGCAACTTTTGATCTGTCTCCAGCATCACGTGCAATACCCATTATCTCTACAGTACCATCCATGATTTCAGGACATACTTGTTCGATTAAACGTTTTACTAAGTTTTTATCTGTACGTGATACAAATACTTTAGGTCCTTTTGTTGTCATATCAACTTTAGTGATATAAACCTTTATTCTTGCACCTACAAATATATCGTCAGAACGTAGTAATTCTTTACGTGGTAGACTTGTTTCCATATTGTTACCTAAGTCTAGTGTAACAAAATCTTTGTTTAGAGAAACGATTTCTGTGTTGATCATTTCGTTCTCTCTATTTTTGAATAAGTCGTATGCTTTTTCTCTTTCAAGTTGTTTCAAACCTTGCGTTAAGATTTGTTTTGCACTTGATGCAGCGATACGTCCAAAATCTTTTGGAGTTTCTTTATATGTGATAACATCTCCAATTTTTGCAGTTTTACGTTTTTTACGTGCAACAGCTAAACTGATTTCTCCTGGGTTCACTACTTCTTCAGCAACGATGTAATCTGCGCTTAGTACAATTTGAGCTTTGTCTTCGTTAAACTCAACTGTTGCGTTTTCAGATGTCTGGTGTTCTTTTTTATATGCGTTTAAAATTCCGCGTCCCATTATCTCTAAAATCTTTTCTTTTTCTAAGCCTCTATCGATAGCTAGTACTTCTAATGCTTTGAAAAACTCTTTACTAATCATTTGTGCTTACCTCCTATAACATTATCGTTAATCTAATGAATTCAATATCCATGTAGTTAACTTTATGAACTGTTTTATTTTTTATTTTAACCTGTAAAACATTGTCTTTAAACTTCTCTAATTTACCTTCGAGTTTCTGTTCTAATGTTTTAACATACACAGGTTTTCCAACTGCTCTTTTTACTTCTTCAGAGTTTCTTAACTCACGTTCTGCACCGGCTGATGTTACTTCTAACATATACGGTTCTACAAACGGATCGATTTCATCTAATTTGTCGCTAATAGCGTGGCTTACTTTTACACAATCATCGATATTGATATACGTATCATTTTCAATCATTACTCGTAATATATCGTTGCCACCTTCTTTGACGATTTCGATATCATATAGGTAATAATTAAGTTCTTCGATAAATGGTCTGATTTGTTCTAATAGTTCCATGTTATCCTCCTTTAAAATATAAGAAAGAGCCGGTTTTGACCGACTCTCTAACTCATATGCATTTGTATTTTATCATATATATATATGAAATGCAAGTCTATAAATTATCCGTTGATTTCACGGAACTGTACACCAGCATTTGTAAATATTCTTTTGATGTTTTCTTCGAAGCCTTTTCCTGATCCCCAATCGAATCTGAAAAGCCATCCTTTTCCTCCACCACTACTAGATGCATGTAGTTCAGAGTATTCTTCTTTATCAATGATAACGACGCTGATTGACATGCGGTTACTATTCATCATACTGAAAACTTCGTAAACCATGAAATAACTGTATGTATCTAGTTGAGATGCATGTACAACTTCACCTCTTGTTTGACCTTGTTGAAAGATTTTCTTAACTTCGTCACCACGTTTTTGAATTCTTAATATCATAGTCTCACTCCTTACTAGTAGTATTATATTGTACTTGGCTCTTTTATACAAGGCCAACAGATGTATATTTTTGTATAAAAAAATAGAAACAGAAACGTTTCTATTTAATACTAAACTCAAATCTTGTTTTATGATTGTATGCTTCGTTTTTTCTTAGGATCTGATTTGTCAGATTCTGTATATGCATACTGTTTGGAGGTAACTGTGTTTCAAAACAGATACCTAAATGCTTTTGTTTTTTTGCATTAAAATTTAGTTCTTGATTATCAGGATGATTATGTGAATAACAGACAATCGATGGATATGTTGTATATATGTTCATAAGTCTTTTTGAGACAGGATCATATAGACTAGCTTGAATCTGATTGTATAATTCTTCATCTAATAAAAACGGATGATCAATACCTCTAGCATCATTTTCCAGAAATACCGACAATGGCTTTGATTGTCTGAAATCTAGGTTTGTATTCTGAACATCTTTGATTGATGTGGGGATAAGATTAACCAAGTCTAGGTATCTAGATGCATTTATAAATATCTCTTGATTCAGACAATTTCTTTTGAGGTTTCCAGATAGATTGAAATAGGAATGATTGGTTAGATTTAGGATTGTATCTTCGTCTGTGATTCCTTGATATTCAATCTCTAATTCATTCTCTTTAATTGTGTAGATTACTTTGATATTTATATTGCCTGGATAGTTGGAATTCTGTTTTGGTTTTAAGATACTGAATGCTACTTTAGTTTCATTCTTTTTTTCTATAATTTCATAATCAAATATTCTAAAAGACAAGGCCTCTTCTTCACCGTGAAGATTAAAAGGAAGAGTTCCTGTATTTAGAGTATGTAATTGATTATCTATCTTGAACTCACCGTTTTGGATACGGCCACTTGTTGGACCTATGGTAGCGTTTAAGAATATCTTATTGTCGATATATGATTCTTTATTCTTATATCCAATAAGGACAGATTCCATTTTTCCATTTTTGTCAGGTATTTTTATATAAAGGATTGTTGCTCCATAATTTAAAAACGAGACCTCTATGTTTTTTTGTTTCACGTGAATTGTTTTATAAGTGACATCATTTACTATATAGTTTTCGATTTTGTGATTAGCCATAATAACACTCCTTATAGTTCCTATTTATATTGTAAATGTAAAAAAGAGCTTTTACACTCTTTTTTTGAGAAAGGATTATATATGAGAAATAATCACTAATGTAGATCCGTTTGGTTTAATAATATTTGTGTTTTGTTTCATACCATCAATGAATATTCCTTTGTCTTCGTTATGTGATATATGTATCTCATACATTGTGTCTCTAAATTTCCTTGTGATTACTACGTTATCAAGTTCTTTAGGTAATACAGGCTTGATACTCAATCCGTCAAAATCTGGTTTGATTCCTAGTATATACTGCGAGATAGCAACAAAGTTCCAAGCTGATGTTCCTGTTAACCATGAGTTCTTTGCTTCACCGTGGTTTTTAGCTTCTTTTCCTGCGATCATTTGTGAGTATACATATGGTTCTGTTTTATGAGTATGTTGATTTTCATGGATAAAAGCAGGTGCTATTTTTTTGTATAATTCAAATGCTTCTTCACCTTTATTTAATTCTGTATATGCACACATAATCCATGGATTATTGTGACAGAAGATTCCACCGTTTTCTTTATACCCTGGTGGGTATGAAGATATCTCACCAAGCTTCTCGTCATATTTTTGATATGCAGGATAGTTTAATACCATACCGTGTTTTGTGTCTAATAATTCTTTTGCGCTATTCAGTGCAGTTTCTGCGAATCCATCTTCGACACCGATTCCTGCCATGACACACATACCTTGAGGTTCAATAAATATTTGTCCTTCTTTGTTTTCCTTTGAACCGATTTTATTACTGAATGCATCATATGCACGTAAGAACCATTTCTCATCAAGTCCATGTTCTTTTACTGCGTTAATCATCTCTTCGATTTTAAGCTGTTTATTTCGTGCCTCGTGTGGTCTATTTATTTTGATCAATAGTTCAACATATGGTTTTGCTGAATACACAAATAGTCCTGCGATAAAGATACTTTCTGCAGTTAAACCATCACCTTTATTTTGTACTGTTTGGAATGATTCTCCTGGTTCAGTAGAGAAGCAGTTTAAGTTTAGACAGTCATTCCAATCCGCTCTACCTATAAGAGGTAATTTATGCGGACCTAAATTGTCTGAAACTTTGGAGAAGCATTTATCTAAATGCTCCAATAATGAGCCTTTTAAGTCCTCATTTGATTCGTATGTTATAACTTCATCTAAGATAGAGTAATCCCCTGATTCTTTGATATAGTTTACTGTCGATAATATTAACCAGTTAGGATCGTCATTGAACCCGGTACCCAGTCCTTCATTACCCTTTTTGGTTAGTGGAGAATATTGGTGATATGCTCCTCCATCAAGAAGTAATGTAGCTGCTAAGTCGAGAATTCGTTCTCTTGTTTTTACTAGATCCATATGCATGAAACCTAGTAAGTCTTGATTGGAATCTCTAAACCCCATTCCTCTACCAACTCCTGATTCAAAGTATGAAGCAGATCTTGATAAGTTATATGTTGTAACTGTTTGATATTGATTCCAAATGTTTACCATTCTATCTAGTTCTGGACTATTACTTTTCACTTGGTAATTAGATAACATATCTGTCCAGTATTCCTTTAAATCAGTAAATAACTTTGATACTTTTTCTTTTGTATCAACTTGCTGAATCATATCTTGTGCGATTGAAGTATTAACTGTGTTGTCTTTATTATATTTATTAGTATTATTTTCTACGTATCCAAGTGTATAAATGATTGTTTTAGTTTCCCCTGGTAGAAGATCAACGTCTATTTTTTGAGCAGCGACTGGTTGCCAGCCTTCTGCCACTGAGTTAGATAATTCTTCATTTTTTATTCCCTTTGGTTTTGATACATCGTTGTACATTCCAATGAACTCATCACGTGATGTATCAAAGCTGCTAATATCATGATTCACATGCCAGAAGGCAAAATGATTTCTTCTTTCTCGATATTCAGTTAAGTGATATATAGTGTTTTTTTCTACTTTCACTTCACCTATTGAATAGTTTCTTTGGAAGTTTGTCATATCATCGTATGCATCCCATAAAGCGAATTCTGTATAGCTATAAAGACTGAATGATTTTACTTCTTTTGATAAGTTTTCTAACGTTATTTGTTGTATTTCTCCTTGGTATCCTTTTGGCACAAAAGCCAATTGTGAAGCTTTTATATTATTCTTAATAGATGTTATTTTTGAGTATCCAAGTCCAACTCTTGCTTCATAAGAATCTACTTCTGTGTTTGTTGGTCTTACACCTATGTTCCATACTGTGTCTTTCTCTTTAATATAGAAATATCTACCTTCACTATCTATTGGTACATTGTTGTATCTATATCTTGTGATTCTTCTTTCTCTAGCGTCTTTAAAGAAACTATATCCTCCTGCTGTGTTTGAAAACAACACGAAGTAATCATCAGAACCTAAATAGTTTATCCATGGGTATGGAGTGTATGGTGTGTTAATAACATATTCTTTTTTTATGTCGTCAAAAGTGCCATATTTCATGTGAACCTCTTTCTAGCCTTTTACACTTCCAAGTGTAATACCTTTTATGATTTGTCTTGAGAATATGATGAATACAATGATCATCGGGAAGATGGATAATACCATCAACATGTATACAGGTCCTAAGTCGAATGAGTCTGGACTTGAACTCTTTAATAGTGAGATAACAATTGGAATTGTTCTCTTATCTGGTGATTGAATAACTAAACTAGGTAAGAAGAAATTGTTCCATGAAGCAACAAAGCTAAAGATGAATTGAATAGCTAGTGCTGGTTTGATTAATGGAAGAGCAATTCTATGGAAGATCTTAAGTTCAGATGCTCCATCTACACGTGATGCTTCTACAAGCTCAAAGTGCAGTACACTGTCTAGATACTGTTTTATAAAGAAGAATGTTGCTGGTGCAGCCATCGCGGGGATGATTAACACAGCGTAGTTATCCATTAGGTTTAATGAATATAGTATTGTGATTAATCCTACACTAGCTATTTGTGTTGGGATCATCATAACCGCTAAGATAAATACAAAGATAAAGTTTCTTCCTTTGAATTTATATAAGTGAATTCCATATGCAGTTAATGCACTTACATATGTCGATAAAAACGCGGTTGATAGTGAGATGAATAAACTGTTTCTCATCGCACCAAGAACATTAATATTATCGTTTGCCAGTAAGTTATCTAAGTTGACTCCAAAGAATCCTCCAAAGAACATACTAAATCCAGATTGAATATCATAATGTTGCCTACTAGAATTAACTAGTAATGTATAAAAGATAAATATAATTGATAGTGACATCAACGCTAAAATCGAATAGATAAAGAAGCGTTGAATCTTTAAGTTTAATTTTGCCTTATTCATTAGTAGTCACCTCTTTAACTTTCTTATCTCTTTTTATATCTTTACGATAGAAGATAAAGAAGAATCCTACTGAAACAGTCGCAGTCATCAAGAATAATACAGTTGCTGCTGCACCCGCTAAACCATACTGTTTACTAACTCCAAGTAGTCTTGAAATATACATAATCACGGTCATAGATCCACTTTCTGGACCACCTGTACCTGCTGTGAAAATTTGTGGTATATCAAATAATTGAACTCCACCTACAAGTGATGTTACCATCACGAATAATAAGATTGGTCTTAGTAGGGGCATAACAATTCTAAAGAATGTTTGGAAGCTGTTTGCTCCGTCCATTTGAGCGGACTCAAATATTGATTTGTCAATACCCATAATCCCCGCCATTAATAGGATTGTTGTATTCCCAAACCACATTAAGTAGTTCATGAATGAAATCAATCCTCTTGTACTCCAATTATTGTCAGTAAAACTGAACATATCATCAATGATTCCTGATTCGACTAATACACTTGTCACAGGTCCATTGTTACTAAATAATCGTAAGAATAATAATGAAAAAGCTGATGCCATTACTAAGTTTGGCATGTAAACCAATGCTTTAAATATTCCTTGTAGTTTTATGTTTAATCTAGTGCTTGTAAACCATAATGCTAAAACAAGAGATACTACTATTTGTGGCACGAATCCGAAGATCCAAATTATCATTGTGTTTCCGAAATATTTAAAGAACTTACCTTCTGTGAATAATGTGATGTAGTTATCTAAGAATGAAAAGTTAGGACCTACTTTTTGTAGACCTCCAAACTTGAAATAGTATTCAAAGAAACTATAGTAAAATGTCGAAAGTAAAGGTATCAGTGAAAATATAACATAGACGACAACAAATGGGATTACAAATCTTACCCCCCACTTAT
>NZ_CEXEES010000057.1:0-9684 GCF_982632705.1 Candidatus Izemoplasma sp.
TAAAACTCTTCTCTTCGCTACATTCATGAAACTTTTGAGATAGTCTTGCTTTGACACCTACAGTAGAGCCTTTTTTACAGTATTCGACAGTGTTTTCTGCAATTCCACTCCATAATGTACACTTAAGGAAATCAGTTTCATACTCCCCACTTTCAGCGTTTTTAAACCCTCTTTGAATCGCCATTGTGATTGTTGTAACGTTTCTTCCGTCGTCTAATGTTCTTAATTCAGGATCATAGACCAATCTCCCTACTAGTATTACTTGATTTAACATAAAATCACTCCTTTGAAATGATTATAGAACATCTTTTAAACAAAGTAACATAGCGGAAATAAAGATGTTAGAACTTTCTCAATAGTCGTTTATATATTTTTGTAATGAATTGGTGTTGATGTGGTTCATTATACATATTGATAAAACCAATTGTTTCAAGAAATCAAATAAATGTAAAAAAAAAGACCAATTTGGTCTTTTTTAGAATGTCATTTCTACATCTTGCATTTTAGCTTGTTCTGCTTCGAAGAATTCTTTCTTAGAAACATTTGCCATATTTGCAACAATGCTTGTTGGGAATGTAACGATTTTTGAATTAATTGTCGATACATTTGAGTTATATAATCTTCTAGCTGCTTGTAAATGCTCTTCTACATCAGAAATTGAATTTTGTAAGTTTCCAAACATTTTTTCAGCTTTTAATTCCGGATATGCTTCAACAGCAACATTAATTCCTGCTTGTACTGCATCCATTTTACCCATGAATTCTTGTTTTTCTTGTAACGATAATGATTTTGGTAATCCTTGACGCCATTTAGTTACATTTTCAAAAGTTTCAGCTTCGTGTTTCGCATATCCTTTTGTAGTTGCTACTAATTTAGTTAAAACATCAAAACGTTTTGTTAATGCTACATCAATACCAGATTCAGCTTCTTCAACTTTAACTTCTAATTGTTTTAAGCTGTTCATTGTTCCGATGTACCAGAATAATGGTATTACTACTAATACTCCTACTACTATTAATACAATTCCTAAATCTCCCATTTTATTACTCTCCTCTTATTTAAATATCCTATTATTTAATCTTAATTCGTCTATTACTTCTTTAATAACCAATAAATCTCTTTCAAATTCTTTGAATGTTTCCTCATCTAAGGGTCTAAACATTCTTAATTCGAATGTATCTCTATTGTTGTGGATTCCGATATAAAGTAAATTATCGATGAAACTAAATTTGATCGATCCTTTATTGTTCTTTTCAAAATCCATTAATGCTTCCATAAAGTGTGGTGTTAAAACATAAAATGCTGAATGATCACTTGTTGCATATGTTTTAAACTTCTTATTAAACTGAACACTTTCCAACTTAACTTTATTATATCCACGTTTTACTGTTGGTCTTCCATGTTCTAGAACTTGTAAGTATCCATCAAATGATTTATTGAAATCAAATACGAATATACGACCAAGGAAATACGTTTCATAATACGTTCTTGTCCCATTTTTAGTGTGTTCAACATGTCTTTCTTCTAATTTAACATCACTTGATTCAAATTGGACACCTGACATAGAACCTGATAAGTAATCTTCAGTATGCCATCTATCAGCATGTCTAACAAATTCAGTTGCGTACACTTTACCAATGTTTAAACCAGAGTCTGGATCAAAACGTCCATCATCTACAAAACTTGCTACTAAGTCTACTAACACTTGCTTTTTGAACTGATGAGATAGTTTACTAAATTCACTACCACCGATTGCTGCGTATATCAAACCACCAATTGCGATTATAATACCAATAAACATAACACTTGATAATAGAAATGCTAGTACACCACCTAGTATTGCTATTGGAGCACCAATCTTAACTTTTTTTTCTGCTGCTTGTTTCTTTACTTGAAATTCTTGTAAGTTTTCTTTCATCGACATCACCTTGCTCTATTATACAAGAAAACCTTCTATTTTACAAAAATAATACATAAGATAATACCGGTTACTTATTTAAACGTTTGAACTGCGTTTATCGCTTTGTTCCAACGGTCATATAGGTTCGTTCTCTTATCAATACTCATTGTTGGATAAAAAATCGTAAACTTTGTTTTTAATAAATTGATATCTTTCAAAGAATAATGTTTAATTCCTATAGCACTCATGTACATTGCTCCAAGTGCAGTTGATTCAAACACTTCTGGTCTTTTGATTTCTATATCCAATATATCTGATTGGAATTGCATTAATAAATCGTTGTTAGATGCCCCTCCATCCACTTTTAATGATTTTGGGTATATATTACTATCTTCATTCATAGAGTTGATGATATCTTTGGTTTGATATGCTAAAGATTCTAGTGTTGCTCTAGCTATATGATGTTTGGTTGTTGCTCTTGTTAAACCAAACATAGCTCCTTTAACCGAACTATCCCAGTACGGACTCCCAAGTCCTACAAAGGTTGGAACAACAACAACACCTCCGTTATCTTCTACTTGCAAAGCACTTTCTTCAGATTCGCTTGCCTTGTTAAAGAATTTTAAACCGTCTCTAAGCCACTGAATTGCACTACCAGCAACAAATACACTACCTTCTAATGCATATGTGATTTCATTATTGATACTATATCCAATGGTTGTTAACAACCCATTTTTGCTTACATAAGGTTTTTTTCCTGTATTCATTAACATAAAACAACCAGTCCCATATGTATTCTTCATATCTCCTACATCAAAACAACGTTGCCCAAATAATGCAGCTTGTTGATCTCCTAATATTCCAGTAATTGGAACGGATGCTCCAAAGAATGTCGTTTCTGATGTATATCCAAATAATGAATCACTAGAACATACTTCAGGAAGAATGTTCTTGTTCACATTAAAAATACTACATAATTCATCATCCCATTTTTTTTCATGTATATTGAATAAAAGAGTACGTGATGCATTAGAATAATCTGTTTTATGTTCTTTGTTTCCTGTCAATTTGTACAATAACCAACTATCAACAGTACCAAACATTAAGTCACCCGAATCTTGAAGTTTCGAAACGCCTTTAATATTATCTATTACCCATTTTATTTTTGATGCTGAAAAATATGGGTCAATCAATAAACCTGTCTTAGAACGTATCAAACTGTTTAAGTTTTGAGCCTCTAATAGCTCACAAACTTCACTTGATTGATTACTTTGCCAGACAATCGCTTTATACACTGGAAGCCCAGTTTTTCTATCCCAAAGGACTGTTGTTTCACGTTGGTTTGTAATACCAATACTAAGTATTTCTTCAGGATCCACATTCGCATTCAACAAGCATTCTGCCATAGTACTTAAAACACTTGTCCAAATATCGTATGCATCTTGTTCAACATACCCATCTTTTTGATATATCATCTCAATTTCTTTTTGACTACTACTGACTATGTTACCAAATAAATCAAAAAGTACGCTTCTTGAAGATGATGTTCCTTGATCGATTGACAATATGTATTGCTTCATATAACCACCTCTAAACCATTTTACCAAATTATGACAATTTTATAAATACAAATTTGACCTTTTATGTTATAATTAACTTTAATAGGAGGGATATTATGGAAAAGACTTTAAATATATTAGACCCTTATGATAACGAACTACATACACTACTTTGGACTACTGGTAGAAAAAAAGCTATTGGTGTTGTACAAATTGTTCATGGGAAAAGTGAACATATATCTAGATACAAAGAATTCGCAGAATATTTGAACTCTATTGGACTTGTTGTAATAGGGAATGATCACTTAGGTCATGGGATGTCGACAGATACTCATGAATATGTTCATTTTGCTGATACAATGGGATTCCACAAAGTATATGGAGGGGTTCAAGTCGTAAGAGACTACATCGAGGAAAACTATCCAGGATTACCTGTAATAATGTTTGCCCATTCTTTGGGATCATTTATTGGAAGATATGCAATATTATACGATCATAAACGTTATGATCAAGCCATATTCTCAGGAACTGGGTATTTCAACAGGTCAAAAATAAAATCTGCTAAATTAATGGCCAACGTCTTAATTAAGACGAAAGGGCCAACATATGTTAGTAATTTATTCACAAAAATTACAACTGAAGGCACAGTAAAATCAATGATGAAAAATGGTTTGATCAATCATAAAAAAGAATGGGTGTCACATGACCGTGAAATTCAAAATCATATGGTAAACTGTAATATGTGTGGTGCACCGTTTACGGTCGCAGCACAAAGAGATTTATTTGAATTCATATTAGAAGTTCAAAATAAGAAAAAAATTGTTGAAAGTGCTTCATCTACTGCTATTTACTTCATAAGTGGTGAATACGACGCACTAGGTGATTATGGAATAGCTTCTAAAAAGTTATTTACATTATACAGAAACGCTGGATACAGTAATGTACACTATACCGTTGTTAACGGAGCTAGACATGAAGTTATTAATGAAATAGACCGTGAACAAACATATGGAATTCTTGGAAAATGGATTCTAAAAAACATAAACCTATAAAAAAAATGAGATTATTTCTCATTTTTTTTTGGATTCAATGTAAAACTACTATATAGTTTCTTTTCTTTAAAGAGCTTCTGTACTTCTTTTAAGTCATTTACAGATAATTCTCTACTAACTTCTAGTAAATTGAATAAGTTATTGTTTTGATAATAATACTTCGTAAATGAGTTTGCAATAAATTCCAAACTATTCAACGCATGAATGTAAGATCCAAGTGTTTGCTTCTTAGTTCTAATAAAATCTTCTTTAAGTATTGAATCTACATCTATATTTAGTAGAATATCAGATAATCTCGCTTCTAATACTTCTGGTTTTGTTGATTCACTACCGATCATAAAGTAACCAAAACTTTCATTACAGCTAATATCCATACCAAACGAATCATTCACAAGACCATCAGATAGCAAGTCATTGAAGGCTTTTGTGCTTCTACCTAGAACTAAATCCATTAAAACACTTATAGCAAGTTCTGTTTTCATAATATCTTCTTTTGAAATGCTTGGGAGTAAGATACCCATTAGATAATTAGGAACCAAAACATCTTTTTCAATAGATTCATTTTTCCTAAATATCTTCATTTCATCATTTTGAATAGGTAACTGAGGTATCATCTCACCAAATTCTGAGACACATGATTCCTCTAAAAAGGCTATCGTATCTTCTGGAATAATGTTTCCTGTCACAAACAACATCATATTTTTTGGATGATAATACGCTTTGTGTGTTTCCTCTAAAATATCTTGATTGATTGTGTTTATTGATTCAATAGTACCTAAAATCTCGTTTGTTATTGGATGATCTTTAAATAAATTCTTTAACATACTCATATATACGACTGTATTTGGATTATCCAAATACATTTTTATTTCCTGTTCAATAATACTTTTTTCTTTTTCAATACCTTCTTCAGTAAACTGAGGATGAAACACAAAATTAAGTAATAAAGCCAAATTATCCTCGAATTTATCAGTACAACTAAATAAATATGTGGTTCTATCTGTTTGAGTAAATGCATTTACACTGGCTTGCTGCAAGGCAAACTGTTTAGATACATCTTCACTGTTCTGTTCAAATAGTTTATGTTCTAAGAAGTGAGCAATTCCATGAGGAATTGATTTCACACCGTCTTTACTTGATACAGTAGTATTAATAGAACCAAAGTTTGTTGATAGAGTTGCATATGTCTTATGAAACCCCTCTTTTGGCATTATATAAACGTTTAAACCGTTTTTTAACACTGTATGTGTCATTGTTTCTTTTACTGCACTATACTCAATTCTACTCATTATCTTCACCATGTAAGAAACATATTGTATCTAATGTTAGTTTCTGTACCACTTCTTTAATATCATTTAAAGAAATGCCTTTGATTGTGTTTAATGTTTTATCCATATCAATTTCTTGTTCATACAAAGAAGAATGTTCTAACTTATATGCAATACCGTTGATAGAGTCATAGCTCTGAATTAAGCCGTTTGTGTATGATTTTTTGGCAATATCCAAATATTCTTCTAACTCAGTTGTTGAATCAATTGATTTTAGAAGCAAATCAATTTCCTCAAGAACATGATCATATTCCTCTTTATTGATACCCAAATAGATAAAAAAGACACCTTTATATGGATTGTAACTACTTTGAACAGAGTATACTAGTCCAAGTTCTTCACGAATCTTTTTGAACAATAATGATTCACTACTTCCACCGAACAACATATCAAATAATATTGCCTCATAGTATAAATCTTGCTTGTAATATACAGGTAAACGGTACCCAAGGACAAGTTTTGCCTGTTCCACGTCTTGAATCATAGATTTTACATTTATTTTCTCAACATCTTTAGTAACTCTCTCGATTAATACTGGTTCGAATGAAATGTCATTAACACCAAACAAAGACAATATCTCTTTGTTAACATAATCAAAATCTATATCACCGACTACGGTTATATTCATTAAGTCATTTTTTATCATTGATTCAAAATTTATACGAATATCTTCGAATTTCAGTGTATTTAACGTCTCTAAATCTCCTAATGCATTGATTCGATACGGTTCATTTTCAAACATCGTATCTTGAAGAGTTTGAATGGCATATCTCATCTTATTGGCATAGATAGATTGATAGTATTCTGTCATTAATCTGTATTCCTCGTTGTATATTTCTTCTGATAATACAGGATTGTAGATCATTTCATGAAGAAAATCTAAGCCTTCTTTAAACAATGATTCACCAAACAATGTATACGGATCATCAATAATCGATAATTCAAACAGAATCATGTGTGTTTCACCTTTTTTACTGACACCCACATTAAATCTAGCAGCATACATATCATTTACTTTGGTAGAAACATCAATTCTTGATGGATACTTCTTAGAAGCCGCTCTCATGATGTAGGGTAATATAGCTCTTATAGTCGCTGTATCTCTCTCTAATGGAGCAACAAAAGCCACTCTAATCTTTGTAGATTTGAATGGTTTGGTTTGTATATGGTTCAATGTAAGGTTCTTTTGGATCGTTTTGTTGTACTTCATATGTCCACCTTCTATGAAAAAAGTGCTTAACGCACTTTTTTTATTCTGCTAATCCTAATGCAACTTCCATCATTTTAGTAAATGCATTTTGTCTTTCTTCTGAACTTGTTTCTTCTTGCGTTACTAAGTTATCAGATACAGTAAGTAAACAAGCCGCTTTCTTACCAGTTACTTTTGCGTTATGGAATAATGCAAATGACTCCATTTCAACAGCAATAGCTCCTTTTTCATCTCTGATTTTTTCAAATACTTTGAAATCTTCTCTATAGAAAACATCACTACTATGAATACATGTTTCAATAACAGGTATATTCAAGTCTTTCGCAACATTCTTAATTTTCTCGTTTAATTCTAGATCTGGATATGTGTATTCAACGATTTCGTTAGAACCAGATTGTGTTTGAGCATATGATGATTCACTCCAAGCTTTATCAACCAGCAATACATCATATAAGTTTAAGTCTGCAGTGTAAGCTCCACAACTACCTATTCTTACAATGTTCTCTACATCGTAGAATTTGTATAGTTCATATGAGTAAATACCAATACTAGGCATTCCCATACCACTACCCATGACACTAATTTTTTTACCTTTGTATGTTCCTGTGTATCCAAACATATTACGAACATTGTTAAATTTCTCTACATTTTCTAAAAATGTATCTGCGATAAATTTTGCTCTTAATGGATCTCCAGGCATTAATACAGTCTTTGCGATAATGTGTTCCTTTGCTTCAATATGCGGTGTAGCCATATATATTTCCTCCTAATGTGCAATTTCATTTTTATAATTGCCAACTATTTTATTATTTAATTTAATGTTTCATCGTTAAACATGTTTAGCATTGTAAATAGTCTTAAATACAACTTTACAGACATACCTACAGTTAAACTGAATATTAAAGTTCCTAAGCCTATCTGTCCATCATCAAATCCAACATATAACTGAATTAAAAATGCAACTGTGACAGCGCTCATCTCCATTATAACACGGATTAGAACCATTTTGTTTGTCTTAAATACTTTCATCATAGAAATCATGAATTCATCAAACACTCCTGCAGGATACGTTGATATGATTAGTAAACTACCACCAAGTGGAAGCATCAATAATCCTAATGTAAATGATAAAATCTGTGTGAACAGAGTTGATACATTAAAATTTACCATTATAACCAAATCAATAAAATCAAATATGTACCCAACTGAGAATATCGGTACTAACATAACTAGATATTTAAAACTTCTATTAAAATATACGACCAAGATGGTAAAGAATACTGCAACCATAATCATTGCATTTCCAATTGTTATTGGAAGTAGTTTATGTAATGCAAAATGTAAACTATCCCAACTACTACTACCTATATCGCTTCGTAACATAAATAATACACCGAACGCGATTGTTAACATACCAAGAAGGTATATTAATGTGTTCTTAACACTAATTTGTGTCTTCATCTTTTAATTCCCCTAACTGTTTTAGGAAGAACTCTAATAATGGAGGTAACATTAGTACAACAATAATTGATGCAATACCAACAGCTCCAAAATCAATTCCCGCTAAAAATCCGAACAAGGTACCTAAACTAATACCCAGTGCTTCAATTCCGATACGGATTAAAGTCATACTCTTAATTTTTGTTATGTTCATTAACATGATCGTTAATTCATCAAACACAAAAGCAGGAAAGTGTGACGCAATTATAAAACTTAATCCAAGAGGAATCAGTACTCCTCCTGCAAAACTTATAATTATACGTAACCCAATTACTTGTGGTTCCCATGTACCAAGACCTATTAGGTCCCAAAAATCAATTGACAGTGCAACTAGACCTATTGGGAAAATCATCCCAAGTAGAATCCATTTCTTCGTATAAAATAATACCGCACCCATCATAAAAAACGCAATGACAAATGACACCATACCAAGTGTAACATCAAACAAATACTTATCTATTAAAGCTTCTAGATTAGCGGTTACTGTATCCCATGGACCAGCACCTAAGTTTGCCCTCAGCATCAAAATAACACCAAGACCAAGTATGAAAAAGCCTAGAAAATAGAAAATGACTTTCTTTGTACTAAATTCCATTGTTCTTTTCATAACAGACCTCCATCCGTAAAATCGCGTAAGCCGAATTTACGGGGGCTTGTTCACTCCTAACCATATTTTAGGATTAACGTCATATATATTGTATTAAAAATAGCATAAAAAAACAAGTCCTAGGACTTGCTTATTCATCAATCTCAACAACCATGTTCACCACAGTAATTATTTCTCCGTTATCTCCGTTTACTTGAACCTCTTCAAACCCGCTAATTTTAAAGGCAATCCCATCACTAATAAATAAGAAATCTTCATAGTAATACGTTCCACCAAAATTCTCAACATAGAAGTCTTTAACTTCTCTAATTGTAGAGTTATATACTTGGGCATCTAACTTATAGTATTCTCTAGAAATACAGTCTTCTTCATCTTCTATTTGACAGATATCAATCAAACCACTATATGTTTCATCTGTTGATAATACTCTCTTGAAATAACCAAGATCAAATGTATCATCTTCAGAATCTGTTTCAAATTGAAGCAATACACCTGTTTTAGGTGGTAACGCTACTGAATAAGTTTGAT
>NZ_CEXEES010000058.1:0-9613 GCF_982632705.1 Candidatus Izemoplasma sp.
GACTAGATGACTATTTCCCTTACATCGACTTTGTAAGTATTGGAACAAATGATCTACTTCAGTATACATTTGGAGTAGACAGACAAGATACATCAATGAAAGAACTAGTAAATCCATTTACACCATCATTTGTCACATTGCTTAAAAACATAATAGAACAAGCAACAATCAACAAAGTTGATTGTAGCGTGTGTGGAGAACTTGCTGGCAACGAAGACATGGCATTATTACTTCTTGGATTTGGATTAAAAGAATTTAGTATGGTTCCTAATAAAATCCCAGTTATAAGAGAATTAATCAATCAAACACCACTCAAAAAAGCAATTAGATTAACCAATCAACTACACCAAACAAAGACAGTTCAAGATGTCTTTGATATTATCAATAAAATAAAAGCTCTTTAATGAGCTTTTTACACGAAATAAGATAAATATATAGTATAATACAAAAGGGTGATACAATGATAAAACTAATCGCAATAGATTTAGACGGAACACTACTAACAAAAAACTTAGAGATAAGTAAAGAAAACTTAGCTGCAATTAAGCAAGCCAGAGAACGTGGTGTACACGTAGTGATAGCTACAGGAAGACCAATGTTATTTACAAAACCATATATGAAAGTATTAAATCTAGATACCCCATACATAATGTATAATGGTGGGCAAATCATGAATGCAGACCAATCAACAATAGAATCTAATTTTCTAACCGAAGATCAAGTATTAGAAACGGTGTCATTGCTAGAACAACATAATACAGCATATATGCTATATACAGACAATACCGTCTTCTATAAACCATGTAAAAGAATTGAGTTCTTGAAGGAAATGGCCCAACATGTTGAAGAATCACTACGTGCTAAATTTGAGTTAGTCACTGACTTCAAAAAAGTCATCAAAGAGAACAAATTTAACAAAGTCCTAATCGTTGAGGAAAATAAAGAGCAATATCCAATCGTTTATGAACGATTCATGAAGTTATCTGGAACATACGACATCCTAATGTCTTCAAGTTTTTATATAGAAGTAATTCCAAAAGGTACTTCAAAAGGAACTGCCCTTGAAAAAGTAGGGAAATTACTAAATGTA
Source organism: Candidatus Izemoplasma sp. (assembly GCF_982632705.1). NCBI lineage: Bacteria > Bacillati > Mycoplasmatota > Mollicutes > Candidatus Izemoplasmatales > Candidatus Izemoplasmataceae > Candidatus Izemoplasma > Candidatus Izemoplasma sp. The sequence continues at coordinate 1,091 of NZ_CEXEES010000058.1, forward strand.
AAACAATCAGAAATAATGGCGATTGGGGATCAAGAAAATGACGTTACGATGATTGAATATGCAGGAATCGGTATTGCTATGGGTAATGCTATAGAATCGGTTAAAAAACAAGCGGATTATGTAACTCTTACAAATAAGGAAAATGGGGTAGCACACGCTATAAAAAGGTTCGTGTTAGAAACTTAAAATAATAGAACATTATGCTTTTCTAAATAAGAAAAATATACTATAATACTAAAAGACTCAAAACGTTTACATAAGTGTGTATTCATTGAATATACACATTTGTGTAGTATAATAGAGTTATCAAATGAGAAATAAGAGAGGTGATATTATGTACAAAAGTAATATTTTAACAGAAGGATTATTACCAAGCATCGCAATCCGCGGAATTGCGCCTTTTCCTCATACTGATTTAAGAATCGAAGTTGGTCGTATTATGAGCAAGAACGCCTTACTTGAAGCAGAAAAAAATTATGACGGACATGTACTATTATTAATCCAGGAGAATCCAATGTTTGATACTCCTACAATTGAAAACGTACTACAATATGGTGTTGTAGCAAAAATCGGAATTAAGATTAAACTACCTAATGGAAACTTTAAGGTGAAGTTCGATCCAATTATACGTGCACAGATATTAAATATGGAAGAAGTAAAACCATTCTTCTTAACTAGATTTAAAACTATGCCTACAGTACAAGAGGATATCGATCAAGAATTAGCACTTGTAAGAATGTTAGCAAAACAAGTTCTAGATAATTCTAAAACATTACTTAAAAGTCCTAAACAAAGTTTAGAAGCAATCCAAAATGGTGTTAATAGTGATAGATTATGTGACATCGTCGCAGATAGTTTAAAAATTAGTGAAAACCAGAAATTCAAATATATCCAAACAGACAGCTTAAATCAGAGATTGACATATCTTCTAGAAGATATTGAAAAAGAAAAGTATATGTCTCAAATTGAAAATCAAATCAATATGACTGTAAAGAAAAATATTGATGAGAATCAAAAAGAGTATTACTTAAGAGAGAAAATGAAAGCAATCCAAGAAGAACTTGGTGACAAGGTTAAGAAAGAATCAGATAATGAAGAATTAAAAGCAAAAATCTTAGCCAAAAAAATGCCTAAAAACATCGAAGAAAAAGCAATGTATGAACTACAAAGATACCAAAGCTTACCTGCATCTAGCGGTGAAAGTGGAGTTATTAGAACATATCTTGACTTACTAGTAGAATTACCATGGCATGAAGTAAGTATTGATGAAACTGATATCAACAAAGCTGAAAAAGCTTTAGATTCAACTCACTTTGGATTAGAAAAAGTGAAAGAACGAATCATTGAATATTTAGCTGTAAAAATCTTAACAAAGAAAAACCCTCAAACAATTCTATGTTTAGTAGGACCTCCTGGTGTTGGTAAAACAAGTTTAGCGCAATCGATCGCGTTAGCACTAGGTAGAAACTTCGTTAAACAAAGTCTTGGTGGAGTAAAAGATGAATCAGAAATAAGAGGACATAGACGTACATACTTAGGAGCACTTCCTGGTCGTATTATGGATGGAATGAAAAAAGCTAAAGTTGTAAATCCTGTATTCTTATTAGATGAAATTGATAAATTAGGTTCAGATTACAAAGGAGATCCAAGTGCTGCATTACTAGAAGTACTAGATCCAGAACAAAACGCTAAATTTAGCGATCATTACTTAGAAGAACAATATGATTTATCACAAGTACTATTTATCGCAACAGCAAACTATTTAGGAAACATTCCAGCGCCACTTCGTGATCGTATGGAAATTATTGAATTAAGTAGTTATACTGAAATCGAAAAATATAACATCGCAATTGAGCATTTAATTACAAAACAACTTGAAACTCATGGTTTAGATCCTAAAAAATTCACAATCACAGAAGATGCGATTATGGAATTGATTAGAGGATATACTCGTGAAGCTGGAGTTCGTCAACTTGATAGATTATTTGGTAGCTTAACAAGAAAAGCAATCAAAATTATTCTAGGGGACAAAAAAGATAAAGTTGTTATTGATAAAGATGACGTAGGAACATTCTTAGGAAAAGCTAGATTCAGTAACTCTAAAGCAGAAAAAACAGATCAAGTTGGTGTTGTAACAGGATTAGCATACACACAATTTGGTGGAGATACTCTCCCTGTTGAAGTAACATACTATGAAGGAACTGGTAAACTAGTATTAACTGGTAAACTTGGAGATGTAATGAAAGAATCTGCAATGGCTGCCTTATCATATGTTAAATCAAATGCTGCTAAATTAGAAATCAACATGGACATGTTTAAAGAAAATGACATTCACATCCATGTACCTGAAGGTGCAGTACCAAAAGATGGACCATCTGCTGGAGTAACAATTACAACAGCTATCGTATCAGCTTTAACTGGTAAAAAAGTAGATCACTTCTTAGGTATGACAGGTGAAATCACATTACGTGGACGCGTGTTACCAATTGGTGGACTAAAAGAAAAATCAATTGCCGCACACAGATCAGGATTAAAAACAATCATGATCCCAATGGATAACAAAAAAGACTTAGAAGACATCCCAGAAGATGTTAAAAAGCATTTAGAAATTATCCCAGTAGAGACAATTGAAGAAATTATCACAAGAGCACTTAAGTAAAAGAGACTGAAAAGTCTCTTTTTTTTATCATATCTCTTTACTATGTGTGGTAGAGTAATTATAATAGAGATGTACTATGACAGACATAGTAATTTAAAAGGACGTGATTTTTATGAAAAGTAAAGACATAAACAAACTAGTAAGGCCTTTCGCTGTGCCTTCAAACGCAAGAGCAATATGGCAAATCACAAATACATTAATACCATATCTTGGATTAATATACTTAATGTATTTCATGATCAACAAAGGAGTGCCTTATATATTTGTACTAGCATTATCCATTATTCCAGGATTGTTTTTAGTTAGAGTATTCATCTTTTTCCATGATTGTACACATAAATCATTTATGGCAAACAAAAAAGTAATGAACATACTAGGACATATATTTGGAATACTCGTATTCACTTCCTTTTATCGTTGGCAACGTGAACACGTAAAACACCATTCAACAGTTGGTAACATGGACAAACGAGGTGTTGGAGATGTTTGGACAATGACGGTAGACGAGTTCAAAGCTGCATCTTTTGGTAAAAAATTAGGGTATCGATTATATCGAAACCCATTTGTATTATTCATTATTGGTCCAATCTATGTATTTCTAATTAGTGAGCGATTACCACTTCAAAACAAAACCAAAAAAGATTGGCTATCAAACAGTATAACCAATATTGGTGTTATCGCAATAATTATTACAGTATGGTTAACTGTGGGTCTTAAGTATTACTTATTAATCCAGTTGCCAGTGATCTTTTTCGCTGCATCTGCGGGAGTTTGGTTATTCTATGTTCAACATCAATATGATGATGTATACTGGGAAGACAATGAAAACTGGGATATTATAGAAGCGGCATTAAAAGGAAGCAGTGTCTATAAGTTACCTAAAATTCTTGATTGGTTCACAGGGTATATTGGGTATCACAATGTTCATCATTTAAACGCAAAAGTACCAAACTACAGATTGAAAAAACTGTATCATTCAAATAGTATATTAAGAAGCAAAAAAGAGATTAAACTATTTAGTAGTTTTAAACTTATGAGACTATTTCTATACGATGTAAAAAATAAAAAACTAATTAGTTACAGAAAATATAAAAAGACTTATGCATAAGTCTTTTTTATTTGATATAATCTAATAGAGAGGGAGTGACATTATGAAAAAATGGAATTTAGATGCACTATATAAATCATTTGATTCAAAAGACTTTTTAGAAGACATTAAGAAAATTGAAGTTCTTGTTAATCAGGCAAATGAATTTGCCGTAAAAGAGTTTGCGAGTAATGAAGATGCGGCTAGAAAATTAAACGAGTTCTTAGCTATTGAAGAACAATTAAGAACATTGTTTATTAAAACAATGGTGTTTTCAAGACTTACAGTATCTACAGAAGCATTGAATGAGGACGCTAGAAAATATATGGCTGTCTTACAGCAACTTGCTTCAAAGTCGACTTTAGCAGATACAAAGTTCTCTAAATGGGTACCAACACTTAACTTAGAAGAGATTTTCAAGGACGATAAGTCTTTAGAAGAGTTCAACTTTTATCTAAACAGTATTGTTGAAGGGTCAAAATATGTTCTAAGCGATGAAGAAGAAATGATTATTAGTAGAATGAGACAAACGTCATCTACAATGTGGGGACAACTACAAGGTGAGTTAACTAGTACGGTAAAAGTAGAGTATAGAGGAGAAGAACTTCCTTTAAGCTCAGTAAGAAACTTTTCAAGTGATAAAGATCCACAAGTACGTAAAGATGGTTACGATGCAGAAATGAAAGCATATCCAAAAATTGCACAAAGTGTTGCTTACTCTATGAATGGTGTAAAAGCAGAAGTAAATACTATTTGTGATTTACGAGGATTTGATTCTGCTTTGGATCAAGCTGTATATAATTCAAGAATGAAACGTAGTACTTTAGATGCTTTAATAAGTAGTATGAAAGATTACTTACCTCATTTTAGAAAATATATCTTAAGAAAAGCAAAAATGTTAGGTCATGATGGGGCAATGCCATACTATGATTTATTTGCACCTGTTGGAGAAAGCAGTAAAACATTTACAGAAGATGAAGCAATGGAATATATCTTTGAAAACTTCAAGACATTTAGTCCTGAATTAGAGAACTTAGCACGTCGTGCTTATGATGAGGAATGGATAGACTTTTCACCTCGTATGGGTAAACGTGGTGGAGCATTTTGCAGTAACATCCACCCTATTAAACAGTCACGTGTTCTAACAAACTTCACTGGTAGTTTTGGGAACGTCATTACGCTTGCTCATGAACTTGGTCATGCGTATCACGGAGATCAAATTTTTAAAGAGAAGATATTTAACAGTAGTTATACAATGCCAGTAGCAGAAACTGCATCGACATTCTGTGAAACAATTGTAAAGAATGCAGCATTAAAAGATGCTGATGAAAATGAGAAAATATTTATCTTGGAACAATCATTAAAAGGAAGCACACAAGTTATTGTTGATATATTATCAAGATTTATCTTTGAGAGTAATGTTTTTGAAACTCGCAAAACAACGCCATTAAATGAACAAATGTTATGTGATATGATGGAAGCAGCTCAGAAAGAAGCATATGGAGATAGCTTGCATGAAGATTACTTAATGAAATACGGATGGTTAAATAAACCTCACTATTATAGTGGTGGATTGAGTTTCTATAACTTCCCATATGCATTTGGTTTACTATTTGCAAAAGGAATTTATGCTAAATTTATTGAACAAGGTGATTCATTTGTTCCTAAAGTAAATTTATTACTTCAAAAAACTGGTCAAATGTCTGTTGAAGATGTTGCAGCTCTTGTTGGTATAGATTTATCAACAAAAGAATTCTGGAATTCTAGTTTAGAAGTTATCAAAGGTGAAATAGATTTATTCTTAGAATTAACAAAATAAAAAGCCGAAGTTTTTCGGCTTTTTTTATAATAAATGTTATAATGACAAAGAGGTGATTTGATGGACATCAAAAATGAAATCAAAAACAACAGAAAAGCAATTAAACCCACATGGACAGATCTACATACTTTTAAAACGGATCGTCATTTAGGGTTAGAAAGACCTGCATTATTCAAAGAACTTGAGGGAATCAAGTTTAAACTTCAAAAAGAGTTTCCAAATATTGATAAAATATCACTTACTGAATCTATAAAAAATAGACGTTCTACAAGAAAATACAGTAAACATCCGTTATCGTTTGAGGAAGTTAGTTATTTACTGTATGAAACAAGTCGAGTAGACTTTGTAAAAAATGAATCCGCTGTTTTTAGAACGATACCTACTGGTGGAGCTACTAATGCAATGGAAACATATGTTTATGTTAATAATGTAGAAGGCATTAAACAAGGGTTATACCACTATGCTCAAAACAAACATGAGTTGACACTAATTGAGGAAACCAAAACTTTAAAAGAAAGAGTAAATAGCGCGATGTTAAGACAATTACGTGAAGCATCTATTGTTGTGTTCTTTACCGCAGTTCCATATCGTTCAGAATATAAATACGCACATACAGCTCATAAAATGATTATGATAGAAGCAGGACATGCAGCTCAGAACTTAAGTTTATCTTGTGAAGCTATTAATAGTGGTGCTGTATGCATCGCAGCATATAATCAGGAACTATGTGACAATCTTCTTCAAATAGATGGTGAAGAGGAATTTACTACATATGTAGTTGCCTTAGGAAAGAAGGTTTAATATGTTAGATTTTAGAAGTGATACAGTAACCAAACCAACAAAAAAAATGCGTGAGGCTATGCTGAATGCAGTTGTCGGTGACGATGTATACGAAGATGATCCAACAATCAAAGAATTAGAGGAACTTGCTTGTAAACTTACAGGCAAAGAGGCTGCTTTGTTTGTTGTTAGTGGTACTATGGGTAATCAACTAGGTATCTACGGGCAAACAAACAGAGGAGAAGAAATTATATGTGGAGTTCAATCACATATAAAGAACTATGAAGTAAATGCTGCAGCTGTTATAAGTGGTGTGGGATATCAACTGATAAATGAAATAAATGGTATGATGCCACTAGAAGATATTAAAAAAGGTATCAGAGGAAATGATGTACATTACCCTGATACAGGATTGATTTGTTTAGAAAACGCTCATGGTAGTGGTAAAGTTTTACCGTTAGCATATATGAAAGACGTTAGAGATCTAGCAAATAAACATAATCTTAACATCCATTTAGATGGAGCACGTTTATTCAATGCTGCAACATTTCTAAAAGTAGATGCATCAGAGATATGTCAGTATGTAGATACAGTAACATTTTGTTTATCTAAAGGACTTGCAGCACCAATAGGTAGTGTTCTATGTGGTACAAGAGATTTCATCCAAAAAGCAAGAAGAGGAAGAAAACTTCTTGGTGGTGGGATGAGACAAGTTGGAGTTCTTGGAGCTCCTGGTATTATTGCACTGGATGAAATGAGATTAAGACTACAAGAAGATCATGACAATGCATCATACTTAGCTGATTTACTAGATGGCTTAAACGAATTCAAAGTTGATAGAAACAATCTTGATATCAATATGGTCTTTGTAGAAAGTACAGTAGACTTTGAAGCACTTGAAAAATATTTAAGAAACAAACACATAATTATCGGTGGATACAAAGGCAATCACTTAAGAATAGCGCTTCATAACGACATAAAGACAAAAGACATTGATGTTCTGGTGTCAAACATAAAACTCTTTATAAAGGAGAATTAAGATGTCAAAAACATTAAAACTATCAATTGTAATAATAAGCTCTTTGATTATGGTTGGGATCACCTTGTACATGGATTCAACAACAATGACTTATCAAACATTCGATTACTACATGTATGGACTAATTGCATACTTAATCATATCAGTTTTACTTTTATTAAATGCCATAATGCAATTTGATACAAGTACAAAGAAAATTGGTGCAAAATACAAAGAAAACAGACTGCATTATGCAACAGTATTTATCTATTTTATGTCTATAATTGCTATTTTTTATATTATTGAGAATGGATTTACATCTTTGTCTATATTCATAGCAGTATTGATGGGGTCTATTGTACCTGTACTTCTATTCTTTTTGACAATTTATTATAGATTAGATGAACAAGGTATAGAATCCAGACTGCTTAAGCAGAAATTCATAAAATATAGTGATATCAAAGAATTGAAAGTATCAGGATGGATGAATTGCCTTATTATCAAATCTGAATCAGAAACAATTTATTTAGATTTCACTGTTAAAGGATTTATTGATTTGTTTAACAAACTTATCGTACACCTAGATTCACCATTATATTCTGAAGTAATACCAAAGTTAAAAGACTACTATAAAATGGTATTGCAGTTTCATAACATTAAAGAATTGGAGAAAAGCAAGTAATTGCTTTTTTTTATGTCTTATTTTGTTATAATAAAACAAGTGAAGGAGTGATAGTATGAGAGATACATTCTTATTTGATTTAGACGGAACACTATTACCAATGGACTATGATATGTTTATGAAATTATACTTTCATAATATTGGGGATCACTTTGAAGATCGCTTAGATCCTAAATTATTAGCGAAATACATCATGGCAGCAACAGAAATTGTAATTAACAATAAAACAGGAGAATCAAATGAAAGTAAATTTATGAATCATTTTGAGAACCTTGTAAATGGGGATATTGAATGGTTCAAAGAGGAGTTCATTAAGTTCTATAAATCTCAATTTGAAAATGTAAAGGCATCAACATATAAATCAACTGAAATGAGACAAGCTGTAGATACATTAAAAGAAAAAGGGTACAAAGTAGTTATCGCAACCAATCCATTATTTCCGATGGTAGCAAATGAGGAAAGAATCAAATGGGCTGGA